>JAAZJW010000379.1 GCA_012800145.1 Clostridiales bacterium
CAGTTGCATTCTAAAGCCATTTTGAGGTTAAGGGCTAAATTTACCGAAAAATAGAACATGTTGAGGGGGGGGCAATTATGACCAATAAACGTTCTGCTGTTAAAAGAAATAATGATGCTTTACAAACAAGCGTATCTAAAACCAAACTGGAGGCAACTATTTTACTGACAGAGCCAACTAATGGAAAAACATTATCAACTGAAGATATTATACAGGATCTCAACGAAAAAGGTATTATATTCGGAATCGATAGGGACAAAATAAAAGAAATGGTACAAGGTAGTATGTATAACCAAGATATAGTAATAGCAAGGGGAAAACCACCTATAAACGGTGATGATGCAAAGGTTGTTTATATTTTTAGTGACGAGTCAGATGTTTCGA
The DNA here is from genome assembly GCA_012800145.1 of Clostridiales bacterium. Classification (GTDB taxonomy): domain Bacteria; phylum Bacillota; class Clostridia; order Peptostreptococcales; family Natronincolaceae; genus JAAZJW01. The sequence goes on from JAAZJW010000379.1 coordinate 385, forward strand.
TTCCGGGTACCATCGGAGAAAATGGAAGAATCGATTATAAAACCCTGAATAAAATACGTAATGTAAGAACCGGTGATTTGCTCATTGAAATTGTTCCCCCTACCCAAGGGATAAGCGGGACAGATGTCTACGGTAATGAAATTGTTGCTAAAAAAGGAAACCCGGTGATTATAAGAAAGGGAAAAAATGTAAAAGAGGGCAAGAACGGTCTGAAAATTTATGCCACCAGGGATGGTGAAGTTTGTTTTAAAGACAACACCATATATGTTAACGAGGTTATAACTATTGATGGAGATATAGATAATGAAACAGGCAATATACAATTTAACGGTAAGGTTAACATCAGGGGTAATGTGAAATCAGGCTTTAGAGTTGAAGCCGACGGGGACATCGAAATTTTTGGGGTGGTAGAGGGTGCAACGTTAATTTCCGGGGGAGATATTGTGGTTCATAGAGGCATACAAGGTAATGGCCAGGCTTATCTGTGTAGTTCAGGTAATTTCAAATCAAAATATATTGAAAATGCTTGTATAAAGTCAGCGGGTGATGTGGAGGCCGATGTTATACTCCACAGTGATATTACAGCGCAGAGTGGAATTATAGCCTCAGGTAGAAAAGGTTTGATTGTAGGTGGTAACATAAAGGCAGGCAAAAAAGTAAGGGCCAAAGTTTTAGGATCCAATATGGGAACCAGTACTGTAATAGAGGTAGGAATTGATCCTGGGGAAAGGGATAACTATGAACAACTTAAAAAAGAAATAGAAGGCGTAAGAAAAAGCATTGAAGATTCAAAAAAAGCTATTGATTTACTGAACAAAATGGCAAAACAACAACAATTGGCTAAAGATAAGGAAGAAATATTGGCAAAACTGTTAATTACTCATGAAACATTAAAGAAGAAATATAGGACTCTTACCGAAGAAATACAGGTTTTATTAAAAAAATTTCAAAATTGCAGAGGTGGCAAAATCTATGCCTCTGCAGTCATTTATCCCGGTGTAAGGGCAGTAATAGGAAACAGTGTCAGACAAATTTATGATGAGTTACATAATTCCACGTTATATGTTAAAGATGGGGAAGTTACAGTTGGACCGTATGAAAAGTAAATAATCGGTATAATATATATAATATGGCTTATATGTTTTTATCGGAATAAATCGGATTGTACGGACATAGTTCGCTGTATTTTTTGCCTAGCATGGAAAGCAGATACTTGGGATGATATGCTTGTCAGCGCAGATAATGAGGTGTTTTATGGAAAACAACATTACTTTATTAAATACAATATTGATGATAGTACTCATATTGTTAATCACATTAATGATTTTTAAAGAAAGAAAATCAGGCAGTAGAATTAATTGTCATGGAAAACAGAATAATGAAGAAGCCCATCCAAATGATATTTTTGCAATAAATAACAAAATTGTAACCGACAAAATAGCAGAGCTGGAACAGGAAATTTTAAAATTAAAGAAGGAAAATAATAGAACAATCTCCCAGTATGAAAAAAATAATTCTTTAACAGACGAACATAATACAAATAATAATTTTGGACAAGTTTTGAATCATAACTTATTTAAAGAAAAAAACAGCAACATTATTAATCTGTACAAACAAGGAGCGCCTAAGAAAGAAATAGCCAAAATTCTGAACAAAAGCATAAGGGAGGTAGAAATGGTTATCAATTTGGCAAAATAATTAAAACAGGGATCAATTTCAAAATATAATATTGATTAGTATCCATCCCTATGTTAAAATGTTGACGGTAAGTAAGATAACACACATCTTATAATTTGCCCGGTAGTGCCGATGGGTTCCGTGCAAAGATGATTAAGATGGAGGTAAAACTAAGGAGGTAGGAGAATGTCGGTAATTTCAATGAAACAGTTACTGGAGGCCGGGGTCCATTTCGGACACCAGACAAGAAGATGGAATCCCAAAATGGAAGAATATATTTTCACGGAGAGAAATGGAATTTATATTATTGACCTTCAAAAGACTGTAAAAAAGGTAGAAGAAGCTTATAATGCTATGAAGGACATTATTTCAGAAGGCGGATCAGCCCTGTTTGTAGGAACCGAAAAACAAGCTCAAGAAGCAATAGAAGAAGAAGCAAAAAGGTGTGGAATGTTTTATATTAACCAAAGATGGCTGGGTGGGTTGTTGACTAATTTCAAGACTATCAAAAATAGAATAAAACGTCTCCATGAACTGGGAGCTATGGAGGAGGACGGAACATTCGATCTTCTGCCCAAAAAGGAGGTCATCAAACTCCGTCATGAACAAGAAAGGCTGGAGAAATTTCTGGGTGGTATTAAAGATATGACCGAGATGCCGGATGTTATATTTATAGTGGATCCGAGGAAAGAGAGAATTGCTATTCAGGAAGCACGTGCTTTGGGTATACCAATTATCTCGATAGTAGATACAAATTGTGATCCGGATGAGGTTGATTATATAATTCCGGGCAATGATGACGCTATACGTGCAGTAAAATTGCTTACTGCAACCATGGCGGATGCTGTATTGGAGGGTAAACAGGGAATCCAAACCGAAGAATAAATCAGGATA
>JAAZJW010000024.1 GCA_012800145.1 Clostridiales bacterium
ATAATCCAAGCTTTTTGCAAGGTGCTCCTTTGCCGGAATATCAGCAACTGTTCTATATATTAGTTTATATGTTATATCTGACTTGTTTCCCGCCGCATCCATGGCCTCTATTGAGATTATATTCTGCCCAACAATTAATTCAGCCTTATAATCTCCGTTTGTTCCCGTAATGACATTCCCGTTCAGCTTAACCACCGGGACTATATTTTCATCTGCATTGCCCGTAACCGTTACTTTGAAGTCTGCTTCTTTTTCTGCTACCACCAAGCCGTTTACCAGACCCTCAACAACTATAACAGGCGCTTTCGTATCATCGGTCTCATCAACGGTTTCGACGACAGTAATATCTCTGGTTGTTCTTACAATCAAAGGATAACTATCGGCTCTGTCCAGGCTGATACTTAAAGAATAGTTACCTAAATCCGCAGGTGCGGTGACAATAGCTTCACCATGTTCATCCGTATAATATGTTTTATCACAAAGCCCTACTTCCACATCTTTTATTTTGACATTAACTTCTTGGTCCTTATCCCAATCATAATATGTTGATGTTACGGTTACCGTAAACTCGGCGCCCGCCTCTACTGTATCTTTTGATAATTCTACAGTAGGGATATATGTACCATGCAGGGATTCCCCCGAACCGGACGGAAATTCCCCATAATAAACAACAATATTATCCCCATCATTGATTTCATACGAATCTATCGATCTATCGGGAGTTTCATTGTTTACAATAAACATCCAACCATCGTAACCGCCAAAAGTTGCCTCTTCCTCACCGTTTATCGAAGATATGTACTTCCCGTACCCGCTGTCTGAAACAACTATCGGTATATCCTTATTTTTCAGCAATTCATACACAGCCCCATAAACTGTGGTTTTTTGAGTCCTATAATTCCCATCCGTTTTTGTTATAGTGCTATTTATACCTTCCACCCTTATGCTTACCTGCCTACCTTCATCCACAGCAAAAACACTCATACCTGTGAACATATTCAATAATAAACATATAAGCAGAAGTGCAGAACAAATTTTTTTTCTGAACATCTTTTAACCCCCCAAAACCTTAAATGGTATTTTATTTTTCACACAATTGATATAATCTTGCCAAGCCTGATAACCCCATGGATAGGTTAACCACTTCGGGTATATTTTACCCCATATTTCAAGGTTGGCTATGGTTATTTCCTAAAAATAAAACCTTCCGATAAGAACTACCGGAAGGTTTTGTATAAGTATAATTTACATAATACATTATGCACCCCCTATCGCTCGTAGAGTTTAACGGTGTAAAAAAACAGGCAGGTTTCCTGGCTCAGGTATCATCATCCCCTACAACCTTCCCGGTTTCCCGGTGGTATTTTGTATGGACTCCCCTTTCACAGTGGCGGGACCGCGTAGGATTTTCACCCACTTCCCTTTTCACCGATCCATGTATTTACCTATAAAAACATGTTCGGCACCTGTTTCTGATATTTAGTTTTCATCTTCACTTTAACCTATTGTAGGCATTTTGTCATCTGAAATTCGGGTAACAAGGTGAACAAAGTAATTTTCCACATCGCCCGGTGTCTCCTTATCATATCCGAATGAATCAATCTTCATCCTTAATAATGCCGCCTTCGAAATAAATATCCTTAATCGGCAGAAAATTGAACAAATATGCCCTCACTTTCCCGCTATATTGTCCCTTTATAGTATAGTCTGCCCATTCATCGCTTTCTTCATCCCTGATTATTATAGCCGTAGTATCTTCCGTGCTGTCTTGTTTAACCTTAACGACCCTGTAAGTTAACAATCCGGTATTTTTCAGAATCCCCGCACTTAAAGGTGCGGTCTGGAGGGAATATAACCTGTATTTCTCCATATCGCCGTCCAGTTCATGCACGGGATCAATTAGGTTGGACTTGATTATGAGCATAAAAAGCAGTAGGATTGTAATTATGAGCATAGTTCTGGAACGTTTATCCATAATTTATTCCCCCAATTTGTTTTTAAGTATTTCGTGCCATCACTCATCTTGTCTATGTGATAATACCTCAATCCCCATACCACATATCTCCACTAACCTTTTATAATCCCCTATATAAAATAAATATCCGAGTAAGGCCTCAAAACCGGTGGCATATCTGTAATCGGTCAGGTCTGCATTTTTAGGTACAGTTGCCGGGTTTTGATTTCTTCCCCTTTTGACAATTGTCCATTCCTCATCTGTCAGGTTAGGTTCTAAGGCATGTATTATTTCAGACTGGGCACTAGCTTTCACATAATGAGTAGACTCCTTATGATATTCACCTACGTGCCCGGCCTTTTTGTTTACCAAATAGTTGCGGATAAATAATTCAAATACCGCATCCCCGACATATGCTAGCACCAGGGGTTGCATCATTCTAGCTTCCGTTTTGGTTCTTGTTTTATCTATTTTTTGTATGTTTTCTAAAAATTCATTCAATATATCTCTCCTATACCCTTCTCCATTTAACGCCCTGGGGTGTATCTTCCAATATAATTCCTTTTTCTTTTAAATCATCCCTTATTTTGTCGGAAAGTTCGAAGTTCTTTTCTTTCCTTGCCTTTTGCCTTTCCTCGATAAGTCTTTCAATATCTTCTTCCAGGGTTTCCTCTTTTTTGCCTAATAGGCCTAACACTGATGTTAGTTCCATAAATAGATCATAAGCCTCCTGCAATATCTGTTTGGCAGCTTTCTCGTCTACATTTGTATTTATTTCCCTTACCAAATCGAAAATAACGGCAATGCCATCGGCAGTATTGAAATCATCATCCATTACCTCGTTGAAACGATTTTTATATTGTTTCAGATTCTCAAGCCATTCTTTTTCGTTTTCCATGGGGATTCTGTCTTCTGCATTTTCTATCAAATATTCCAGATTATTTTTGCCTGTATAAAGCCTATCCAGCCCATTCTTAGCTGATTCCAACAATTCCCTATTGAAGTTAACCGGGTTCCTGTAATGGGCGGATAATATCAAGAATCTGAAATTTTCCAGGTCAAACTCTTTTGCAATTTCCCTAGGGGTAAAGAAATTACCTAAAGATTTGGACATCTTTTTGTCGTCTATATTCAGATAGCCTACATGTAACCAATAATTTGCAAAGGGTTTGCCTGAACGGGCCTCGCTTTGCGCAATTTCATTTTCATGGTGGGGGAATATTAAATCCCTTCCGCCCCCGTGTATGTCAATGGTTTCCCCCAGATATTTATTGGACATGGTGGAACATTCTATATGCCACCCGGGTCTGCCTGCACCCCAGGGACTTTCCCAGCTCAGTTCTCCGGGCTTAGCCGCCTTCCAGAGCACAAAGTCCAGGGGATTTCTCTTTTGTTCACTTACCTCTACCCTCGCACCCAGTTGAAGCTCTTCAAGGTTTTGTTTCGAAAGTTTTCCGTAGTCTTCATACCTTGATACATCGAAATAGACATCCCCTCCGGATTCATAAGCATAGCCCTTATCCATCAGTTCCCCTATGAATTCTATTATCTCCTCTATATTTTCCGTCACCTTCGGGTATATATCCGCCTTTTCAATGCCCAGGGTTTTGCTGTCCTCAAAATAGATCTGTATGAATTTTTCACTTATCTCTCCCGGTGGTACACCTTCCTCTTTTGCCCTGTTTATTATCTTATCATCCACATCTGTAAAATTTTGAACAAATGTTACATCATATCCCCTGTACTCCAGGTATTTTCTCAAGGCATCAAAGATTATAAATGTCCGTGCGTTGCCTATATGGAAATAGTCGTAAACGGTGGGCCCACAGGCGTACATTTTAACCTTGCCCGGTTCTAACGGTATAAACTCTTCCTTTTTTCCGGTTAATGTGTTGTGAAATTTTATCATTATTTTCCTCCATCTTTGCAATTTTATTTCCAAGTTCCAATACCTTTTCAGTCAAATAATTTAATTGTTCCATTATAGGGTCAGGCAACTTTGTATGATCAAGGTCTATACCCTGCACAGCCACCCCTACCTTCTTGTTGTCTTTAACAACTATTCTCCCGGGTACACCTACCACAGTGCAGTTTGGCGGGACTTCTTTCAGTACCACGGAACCCGCTCCAATTTTTGAGTTGTCCCCTACCGTAAATGGACCGAGTATCTTTGCACCCGATGAAATAACCACGTTGTTACGTATGGTGGGATGTCTTTTCCCTTTTTCCTTTCCGGTGCCTCCCAATGTAGCGCCCTGGTAGATTGTTACATCATCACCTATTTCCGTAGTTTCACCTATTACAACACCTGTTCCATGGTCGATAAATAACCTTCTGCCGATTTTGGCTCCCGGGTGTATTTCTATCCCCGTAAGGAATTTCGATATATTGGAAATAACTCTGGGGAGCACTATAAGACCTTTTTTGTACAAACTATGGGATATACGATGAATAATAACGGCATGAAGGCCGGGGTAGCACAACAGTACCTCCATAAGGCTCCTGGCTGCCGGGTCCCTTTCAAAAACCGCATTTATGTCTTCTTTTATAGTTTTTATGAATTTAAACATTTCCAGACATTCCTTTCCAGGTATATAATCCTATATTGATAATGTGTGGGGCGAACCCATGTGTTCGCCCTTGCCATCCCAAGGGTAGACACGCGGGTCTGCCAGACTGTG
>JAAZJW010000380.1 GCA_012800145.1 Clostridiales bacterium
CAAATTATATACTGTTGATAATTGATTTCCAAGTACAACTTGGGTGTTACCTTTGTCAGGTGCGATTACAAACCTCACTCCTGCATCAGTCCTGGCTCTATTTCCCCTTATAGTGGCCGAATTAAAGACCGAAGGTTTGAAATCAAGTAAAAAATCTTTTCCTATTACCCTCACAGTTCTGTTGCCGCTTTTTACAATTACACTTGCCGGTATAGAAACAACCACCTGTGTACTGCCTGCAAGGGCTCCCCCGGTTAAATCTACTACTATCGAAGTTGTCTTGCTATCCCCTGTACCTATTATAACATTGGCAACACTGCCTGTTTTAATCATTGAGGTATCTTCCGCCAACCCTCCGTCATCGTCCGGTAGGTCTATTTTTCTGCCCGTTTTTACGGTATTGCTTTCCCTTGAGGCCTTTGAAGAACCATAATCTCCTACAGCCTTTACAACAAATTTATAGGAAGTCCTTGGTTGAAGGTCATTATATGCGAAAAAGGTGTGTTTCGTGGAACCTATAAATTCCGTGGTCTTGTCATCTGCTACTACAAACACCTCATACTGTGTTGCACCTGATACCGGGCCCCAATACACTCTAATAAATCTGTCATAGACTAACTCTGCTACCACATCGGAAGGAGCTGCAACTTCCGGCAAACCATAAGACAAATTTTCATACACCGGACTTGCTCCATCGTCTGGGTTCACCACAATTACACCTTTACTTCCCGCTTTTAATGGGGGAGTTTTAACTGTTATAGTTTCGCTGTCTGTCACCTCGACATTGTTACCCTCTGTGCCTTCTTCCAGTATATATGGAATACCCCCGATATATATAACCCTTCCTGTGCCCCCTTGGCTTTCTGAAACAAGTGTTATCTTGGGAGCAAAATATACCGTAGTGCCTTTCATAAAGCCTGTTCCTTTCAGTTTGATTTCCTGGCCACCCCTGATAGACACGGTGGAAATTAGAGCCTTCTCTTGTTTATCTGCTGGATCCACTATTGATATTATTTTTGGGACACTAATGTAGGTAAAAGAACCGTTTTCCGTGGAGGTTGCGCCATCCGGATTAATTACAATTACCTCTACTTCACCACCTATATCTGAGCTAGGTGTCACCCCACGCAGCTCCCTACTGTTCACAAACTCCACATATGTTGCACCTTTCTTACCAATTAGAACATTCAATTTTTTGCCGCCTTCATCGTTTTTAAAGTTTCGCCCTAGTATAGTAACCCTTGTTCCACCTGTTTGAGGACCATAAGAGGGAATAACTTCATTAACTATTGGCAGTTTTCCGCCATCCTTAAACAATATAACTATGGGTCTATCTCTCAGTTCCCCAATTTCATCAGAACTTGTAACCCCACTGACACTTCTATTTTTCATATTTACAATCTGAACTGCATAATACCTTCCTATAACCCCCTTATCCAAGGTAGGCATTTTAAATGAAATATTTCTGGGTATATTTTCATAGTTTACATCAGCTATAGCAATTGAGCCAGCTCCCTCATCTATGGGAACTAGTTTTACTTTAGCACCATCTAAAAAATCTACTCCTTCAATTTCTACAGGATTTACCCCTCGATAATCAAATTCTACAACAGTAGCATCCACTTCCTTGCCATCCAATGTTATATTTTTCTCCCTTCCCTCATCTGATTCATCCTTCCTTACCTTGGTAATAAAAGGTTCTGTATCAAAATCAATATACTCAAATTTACCTTTTACAGATGCGCCATCTTCATTAGTAATTATTATAGAAACCACTCCCGGTTCCCTGTATAAATAAGCGGGTGCATATGGCTTTATAAATTTAGTATTTGTATATTCAGTCCTAACAGAATACCCTCTTTCTACATGTAATTCATTATCTTTAGTAATTTCTACCTTAATCATTTCAAATCCGTTATATGAATTATCCCTATCTTTTAATAAACTAAGCGGAATAAACCTTTTCCCCTCAAACTCTTCAAATATGTTGCTGTATTCGTCAGTTCCCTGCCGCAATTTTACTGTTAATTTCTTTATGTTGCCATCATATCTGACCATAAGTAATTGGTCATTTAAACTCACTATGGCCGGACCGCTTGTTGTAATTAAGGTGCTTCCTTTATAGGTTGATATATCTTCATCTACAAATTGCACCAACATTTTTTCCTCATTCTTTAATGTTATCTCGCCCGATTCTTCTTTATATATCTCAATTTTGCTTGGATAAAATTGATCCCCCCGGATTTTAACGGGAACGTTCCCCTCAAATTTACCATACCCCGGATCAATTTCCCTGATCGTAGGGTCGGAGCCTTTGTATACAAATGGTTTTCTATTGGATATACCATAATCATTATTTATTATATATATATCTACGATACCTGCCATGCCTGGGGGGGAAACCACTTCTAATGATTTCTCCATCATTTTTCCCACTATTTGAGCCTGATTGTCCGTACCTCCAAAATACACTTTGGGTAATATTGGTTCAACATATTTTTTAAAACCTTCTTCACCATATTCCTCTTTTAATTCCTCGACAGTGCAATCAGTGAAATCATCTATTTCCCCATTATCATTAATATCATCTTTAAATAGATTGCCTGTGTCTGATTCCTTGAGCTTAAAATTATATCCATCTATTATAACAGTATTTCCCCCTAATGTGCTTCCAATATTATCCCCTGATGTTGTCCTTACTTTGTCAATATAAGGATCTCTATCTACATATACGTAAGTAAACCCTTCGAGTTTGTCTACACCTTTTTTATCCGGATTTATAACATTAATAAGAACTGTAGTTCCATTAACAGGATCTATATCACCGGTATAGGGTGGCATCATAAATACAATTTCATTTGACGATTTGACTCTGACATTGTCAGGATTAACTAATTCCCCATTGATAACCACAGTAGGTTTCAAGTTGCTTGTAGTAAAAAACCCCTCGCCGTTAATCGTAACCTCATAGCCACCTTTATGTGATCCCTTTAAGGGAGCTACTGACTTAATTTTAGGAGGACCCTCGGGTTTAGTAATATATATAAACCCATCCTTACTGTGCCGTTTAGCATCCGGGTTTACAATAGTGATTGAATATTTGTTGTCCTGGCTAATTTGTAGCTTGCCATATGGTACCTCAACACAAATTTTGTTTTCACTAAGTACTTTAACTCTATTTCCCACAATTTCATCATTTTCAGTTCTGTATAATGTATTCATTGTAAGACTTATCTCTGTATCCTGTATTTTCAACATCAAACCCCGCTTTGTGGGAGTTACTTCATATTCCGTTTTATTTACATCCTGTTTGGTAGCAATAATTTTTTCACCATTTTTATCCATAGTGATTATATATCTATTGTTATTTTCACTATCACCGTCATATAACTCAATTTGTCCCTTATTATTAATGTCTAATGTATATAAGTTTGAACCTTCGCTCAATAACACACTATAATAATAATCAGCTAATTTAAGGCCCTTAAATGCACCATCGGATTCGATTTGTAATATTTTCTTATCTTCCGGGGATTCATATGATTGCAATTTGGGTGAGGCCTCATTGGGATGATAATCATTCACATCAATATTCCCAATCATTACTCTTGTTCCGATCAAACTTTCTATATCCGACTCCGCAGCCGCCGGATTTGGCTTTTTGAAATCCTTCCCGGTAATTATGAAATAATTTTCATCTGTCCTTTCCTTGGGATTAAAATCTTCAATATATGGATCTGTAATAGATTTTTTATATATAAACGGATGAACATCCATAGTCCCATATGAAGGGTTCCTTACCTGGACTTGGGTTTCTACCTCTCTATCTGAGGGGGGTGCCACAAAGGTAATCTTGTTTTCACTTTCCCTGGTAAAATTTCTCGGGTCTATTTTTTTGCCTTCTATTATCAGCTCTACATCCTTTTGAAATCCATTTCCCTCTATAGTTATAAATTCTCCACCATCCATAGTCACGCTGTATGGATAAATGCTAGCAATAACCGGTTTTTGGTTTGAAATTTCAGTGTAAGCAAACCTAAAACCGAAATACATATCTTTGTGTCCCATACCCTCTGAATTTCTCAGGGGGTTAGTGACAGTTAAGTTTATATCTCTGTTAATACTATTATTAGGTATTTTACTATCTTTTGGTATCTCAATAATCAATTTGTTTCCTATATCATTATTTTTTATACCCTGAACTACTCCACTGGGGTTTAAAATCTCAAGAAATATATCACTATTATCATTTTTATTTAGTTTCAAATCACCAATTTCTACTTCCGGATAACGATACTCCTTTTTTCCCGATTTTTCATATTCATGGATAAGAAAATTAGACCCCTCTATGACTAAACGAACGTCTTTTTTTAGTACATAATTATCGTCATCCTTTTCAACGGAAATGCTAGGGGGGGTTACACTTATGATATTAGGGGCCACGTCACTGGGTATGAATGTAAATTTTACATCATCATTTTTTATCAATTGTGAGAACTCAATTTTCTGTTCCTCATTATTGTTATCTTTATATCCAATTATAGTTCTAATAATTAGAATAACCTCTTTTTTAGCATCGTTTCCTTGTATATCTTCATTCCCAACTTCAGGTATTTCTATTGCAATTTTGTCAATACTAGGACTAAAATAAGATTTTTCTACCGAATCTCTGTTAAAAAATATGGGATTACCAATTATTCCTGTGATCTCCTTTACAACACTTGTTGCTTGTATCCCCTTATCCAATATATCGTTATAGTTCCCACCGCCATAAGTAATTCTGAGTATCCTTCCATTGTTTTCATCAGTAATAATACTGCCATTTTCATCTAGCAACTCCACCTTTGGATTAGTTTGGTTATCAAATGTATTGGTATTGAAACTTCCTAAATACTGTCCGGAAATTATTGCAGTGTAGCCGCCCATATTTGAACCAGAATCATCCTCTATTCTGCTAATAGATGGCTGATTTCCGGCTCCTATAACAATAAATTTCTTATCCAGGATTTTTTGTTTATTAATTTGTTCCTCAATATTTCTGTTTTCATCAACATTATTTGTTAAAATTACAAAATATTCTTCACCGAGTTCCAGGGAGTCAGGAACCTCTACCTTCAACTCGGCTAATCTTTTATCTCCATTTACATATTTATCCTCGTTATAACTTATTTTTTCTGCTTTATTTCCTTTCGTGAAAGGATCGGAAGTGTTCTTGAGAAAAAATACCTCTAGGTCTTTTAGGTTAGGTATTTTTTCCCCTCTAAAATAAACACTAGAATTAATTTGCCCTCTATTAGGTATCATTTCTATTTCTTCTGAAATGTCTAAATTGCCATATAACGAAAAAATATTTTGATATATATGAGTGCTTTTTAAGGTTACCTCATTATCCCCGTAAGAAGTTTTTCCTCCTTTTTCAAATTTGATATTATACCGTCCTAACACATTTTGACTGATATTCTTAATAACTATATTTTTATTCTCATCATTGTCATATTCAATTCCTTCATCTGTATACGGTACACCCTCTCTTCCATAGTACATTCTCACAGAGTCTGTATTATCTATATTATCATCGTCTCCGGTTCCATCCCCATTTTCATCCTCATTTTCAATTTCAATTTTATCAAGGTTTTTACCTGTAACAGTTAATTCATTTTCTCCTGATATTATTCGGATAGGTTCTATAGTATCTATTTGAGGCATAGATGTTTCGCCTATTTCCACAGGTTCATCATTTATAATAAGTTGGCTTCCTACGTTTTCTAGGGAAAACTGTACATATCCCGCGCCCTTCTTCAGGTTCGGAAGTGGAACAGAAACAGTCTTGCCATCTTCTTTCTTTATACGTACGTCTAACAGATTCAAATTTTTGCCATACATGTCCAAATAGTAGCTATCCACAGTATTTTTAGTGCTATAATTTTTTATGATTTCAATTCTTTCAATTTTTAGCTCATCCCGTGGTTCACCTTCTGCAAAGGTTAACAGATTTTCAAACGGTACAATTACTAAAATCATAAGCAATACTAAGGTTGTGCCTATGGGACTTCTAAACAATTTGTTTTTCAATTAAATCCCTCCCTTGAGGGCCACAGGGACGGCAGACTGTGTGAAAAAGCACTTTTCTCGCTTTTTGTCATTCTGAGTGTAACGAAGAATCTCGTTTTTAGGCCATTTGAGATCCTTCGCTTCGCTCAGGATGACATTTTTCGCACAGTCTGACGGTTGTCCTGACCCATCACTTAATACTAAATTATATGCCAATCCCCGACCCCTTTTATTATATTGTCATAAGCCAAGGCCTTGTTCCTCCCAGCTGTCTTCAATTAATAAGTTATCTTACAGACCTAAGTCTAACTATATCGCTCCTCAGTCCTTGAACATCACCGGACATTTTTTCTAATGGGTTTAAAATCTTATTATCATTATTCATTTATAACTCCTCCCTTTTTAGCCATTTCCCGGGCAGGTAGGGTTATTCTATTTATCCTTAATAGGAAGCAGCACAGGTTTAATATTTCGATTCAACCACTACAAACATGCCCGGGTTAAAACCTGTAACCCTGACTTTTTTGTCTACATAATTAATATCAAAAATTTCTTCTGTCCACCTTCTCGAAGTCTCACTATATCTTAAAACCTTGAGTCTGTTTTCTATTGCATTTGTATATGGAATTTCTATATATAATCTGTCAAAATCTACGTTGTATCCCGTCACCCGGATAATATCAGATTTAATATTGTAATTTGTCAGAGCCTTTTTTAAGCTGTTTGCCAAAAATGCTTCGACTCTGCCTATATATAAATAGTTTTCGTCTCTTCGTCTTCCTGGTATTGTAATATTATATAGGTTTATGTTTGCCCATTTTGAGTAGGTTGATAGAACCCTTATAGTGCTACTATCTAAAAATCGGACTTTTCTAACCAGCGTGTCACTGCCCATAAGCTCGTCTAGGTCTAATTTTATTTTGCTATTTTTGCTATATCTGTCCAGGAAAACAGTACCCTCGCTCCTTGATACGGTTTCTACCACTTTTTCATACCTGTTATCCTCCTTAATCCGGTACCCGTCTTCCGGAATATGCTTTCCTCTAGCTACAATACTTAAGGTGCCAACGATTTCCACCTGATGGTTCTTGCTGTTTTCTACAATTATATTATATATACCGGGTCCTAACCTGTATCTTCCATGGGGCAGATATATCTTTAAATATTGGTTCCCATCATCATCTACATCAAAATCAACATAGTCTGCCC
>JAAZJW010000025.1 GCA_012800145.1 Clostridiales bacterium
AGGAGGTGTAAATCTTGTCAGATTGTGTTTTTTGCAATATAGTAGGGGGGAAAATCCCATCCGCTTTGGTTTACGAAAGTGAACATGTGATAGCTTTTAAAGACATTAACCCACAAGCACCTGTACACCTGCTTATTGTACCCAGAAAACATATTCCAACTACCATGGACATAACGGAAGAAGATATGAAAAGTATAATTCCGGAGGTTTTCGCGGCTGTAAAGCATTTAGCTAAACAGTTTGGTTTGGAACAAGACGGGTTTAGGGTTATAAACAATTGTGGTGAAAATGGCGGACAAACGGTGGATCATTTACACTTTCATCTTTTAGGTGATAGGCAACTTACATGGCCTCCAGGCTAATGGTTACTGTTGCATTAGTGGAAACTTTAATGTATAATAATTAGGCATTGTTAAATCCCACTTGCAATATAGCTAATATGTTGCTATAGACAAAGCACAGCATTTGCTAGCGGAGGGAGGGAAAGTAAGGTGTCGGAAGTAAAGATAAAGGACAATGAATCGTTAGATAATGCTTTACGCAGATTTAAAAGACAGTGCGCTAAATCCGGTATTTTATCGGAAGTGAGAAAAAGGGAGCATTATGAAAAACCCAGCGTGAGACGTAAGAAAAAAGCTGAAGCAGCGCGGAGAAACAGAAATAGATTCTAGTTGTCCAACTAGAATTTACTAAATTAAAATAGTAAACCCGGGTTCCCCCGGGTTTATTTGGTATATAAAAAATACCAGTATAGGAAATGTCCTATCTATGATATAATCATTTCAGGTATATTAACCCGAGATCCAGGTTTTTGAACATCGGGTTTTTATTTATTTCTATGAATATAGTTTAAACCCGGACAAAAGAGAATATATATAGAAAAGGAGGGGAATATGAATGAAAAGGAAAAGTATCTTTGGCGTAATAATATTATTATTTATTTTTCTGCTTCCCGGTGTAGTTAATGGTTATACAGATAATAAAAACGTATATGTAATACCGATCAAGGGGGACATAACTCCGGCTACTTATTATCATGTAAGACATAACTTAAAAATTGCGGAACAGGACCCTAATACTGTAGCCGTGATATTTGAAATTGATACCTTCGGTGGCAGAATTGATTCCGCTGAAAAGGTAAGTAGGCTGATTTTGGATACGGATTTACACACTATATCTTTTGTTAACACAAAAGCGGAATCGGCGGGTGTTTTGTTAACTATTTCTGCAAATGACATTGCTATGGCTCCCGGGAGTACAATAGGATCGGCTGAAACAATTCCAAATACAGAGAAGGTGCTTTCCGCCTGGGTGGGTATACTCAGAGGTGTGGCGCAAGAAAAGGGAAGGGACGAACAAATAGTAATAGCTATGGCGGACAAATCTGTAGACATACCGGGTATTGTCGGAAAAGATAAATTATTAAACGTCACGGCTTTGGATGCGCAAAAATTAAGGTTTATTGACACAGTTTCCCAAAATTATGACCAAACCTTGAACGCATTGAACATACCCTATAACAATATAATTATGGCGGAAACCACCAATGCTATTAGGTTAGCACAGTTTGTTACCAACCCGTATGTAGCACCTATTCTATTGACAATAGGATTTGTCAGTTTTCTGGCTGAGGTGTTTATCCCAGGTTTTGGCATAACAGGGACAGTAAGCTTGATTTCGTTTGCACTTTATTTCAGTGGCAATGTGTTGGCAGGTAACACCGGCTGGTCAACTGCTATTATCTTTTTGGCAGGTATAATTTTATTAGCCATAGAAGCCTTTATTCCCGGTTTCGGTGTAGTGGGTGCAGGTGGAATATTGTGTATAATTATCAGTATTTTTCTGGCATCCAGCAGTGCTATGACCGCGTTGGTTTCATTGTTGGTTTCATTTGTTTTGACTTTAATTATTTTTGTTACTATTTTGAGATATGCTCCAAAAAATAAACATTTCAGTCGTATAATACTGGACACCAGATTGGATAAAAGTAAGGGTTTCACCCCTTTTGACAGTTATGATAGATATATGGGCCGAACCGGTATGACGGTTACACCGCTCAGGCCATCAGGCACAATATCTATAGACGGACAATTATTAGATGTAGTTTCCGAGGGACAATTTATAGCAAAAGAGGAATTAGTGGAAGTAAGTAGAATAGAGGGTATAAGAATAGTAGTAAGAAAAATTAATTAGGAGGGATTTTATGCCACAATTAATGATATTGATAGTTGCGATAGCAATAATATTTATTGTTTTATCCATTATCTTAAGTTTTATACCGGTGGGTTTATGGATTACAGCTTTTTTCTCCGGGGTCAGAGTTGGTATATTTACCCTTGTGGGGATGAGATTTAGAAGGGTTCAGCCGAGTCGTATAGTTAACCCAATGATAAAGGCGACTAAAGCGGGATTGGATTTAGATATAGATAATCTTGAGGGGCACTATCTGGCAGGTGGAGATGTAAACAGTGTGGTAAATGCTCTGATTGCGGCACAAAGAGCGGAGATTAATCTTGAATTCGAAAGAGCCGCCGCCATTGATTTAGCAGGTAGGAATGTGCTGGAAGCAGTTCAGGTAAGTGTTAATCCGAAGGTAATTGAAACACCGAAAATATCGGCTGTTGCCAAAGACGGCATAGAAGTAATGGTAAAGGCAAGAGTAACCGTAAGGGCGAATATAGACAGACTCGTCGGAGGCGCCGGGGAAGAAACAATTATAGCCAGGGTTGGTGAGGGTATAGTTACAACTGTAGGCTCTTCCGATTCTCATAAGGATGTATTAGAGAACCCGGATTCAATTTCCAGAACGGTTTTAGAGAAAGGATTAGATGCAGGTACAGCCTTTGAAATTCTGTCTATCGATATTGCGGATATAGATGTTGGCAGAAATATCGGTGCGGAATTGCAGACAGACCAAGCAGAAGCAGATAAACGGATTGCACAGGCTAAAGCGGAAGAGAGAAGGGCAATGGCTGTGGCCAAGGAGCAAGAAATGAAAGCTACTGTAGAAGAAATGAAGGCCAAGGTGGTAGAAGCTGAGGCCGAGGTACCGAGGGCAATGGCAACCGCCCTGCGGGAAGGAAAAATTGGGGTAATGGATTATTATAAACTACAAAATATACTAGCCGATACAGGTATGAGAGAATCTATTTCCAGGCTCAGCAAGGACGATGAAAAAGGGGAAGGAAAAGATTTAATGAAATAGAAGGCCAATTTTTTACTGGTAAAGGAAGTGGTTATATGAATTTTAGGACTATACTGGCTTTTGTAGTTATTGCCTTTATAAGTTCCCTGCTAAACAAAAACAAAACATCAACCAAACCGACTGTTAAAACCGGTAGGCCTGTGCCCACAGAATCCCCGCCAGTTAGCAGGATTCCCGGCTCTGCTGAAGACAGAAAAAAGAGTTTTTCCAAGGAATTAGAAGGATTGTTTGAGGAAATAAAAATGGAATTCGACAAAATTC
>JAAZJW010000381.1 GCA_012800145.1 Clostridiales bacterium
TCCCGCTTTTTGTCATTGCTATGAAAGCCCCACATTTTTGTCATCCTGAGACGAACAGGATTAGCTTGACCCGCGAAGGATCTATATTTTACAATAATGCTTCTATACCCTCCTCCGGGAACCTCTTGACTTTTAGCTAATCAGGTGTATAATATACCTTGAAAATAGAACAAATTCAAAAGCAAAGAAGAGGACAGTAATAAAAGAAAACTGTTTCCAGAGACATAATCATATGGTGAAAGATTATGACAGCACTTTTATGAAAATCACCCCTGAGCCAAAGGTCTGAAATAACAGTAAGATCTTTCGTATCCATACGTTACATGGTTTGAGTGATAGGACATTATCTATATTGTCCTATAATGTGGGTGGTACCGCGATAAATTCGTCCCCGGATCTTTTATTCAGATTCGGGGATTTTTAATAGGAGCCTAGGATTATCGGTCCATTGATTTCCGGCCTCCAATACATCCGACACATCGGCCAGGGGTAGAGAACGGGACATCTATAATTTCTTATAAAAAATATATTATCTTGAGGAAGTCGGGCCCGCCGGTCCACCGGTTCCGACTTCTAAAACGGAAAGGATGAACAGATTGAAAGGATTTAAACCGTTATCAAGCGATCCAATCGCTGAAAGAGAAAGCAGAATAGCCCGATACTGGGATGATCATAGAATATTGGATAAAAGCATAATAAATCGTGAAGAACAAAAATCATTTATCTTTTATGAAGGACCTCCTACCGCAAACGGAGCACCGGGAATCCATCACGTAATCGCGAGAACACTGAAGGATTCCGTGTGCAGGTACAAAACAATGACAGGACACAGGGTAAACAGAAAAGCGGGATGGGATACCCATGGGCTTCCTGTAGAAATCGAGGTGGAAAAGCACCTTGGGCTCAGCAGTAAACATGAAATTGAAGAATATGGAATAGACAAATTTAACGAAAAGTGCAGGGAATCCGTGTTCACATATGAAAGACAATGGAGAGAAATGACCAAAAGGATGGGTTATTTCATAGACCTGGACAACCCTTACATTACATTAGAAAATAACTATATTGAATCCGTATGGTGGATTTTAGATAAGTTTTTCAAAGAAGGCTATATTTATGAAGGCCATAAAGTCTTGCCATATTGTTCGCGTTGCGGAACCGGACTGGCATCCCACGAAGTTTCCTTGGGGTACAAAGAAATCAAATCGGATACGGTCATTGTTCCGTTCAAGAGGAAAGATAAAGACGAATATTTTCTGGTATGGACAACAACACCGTGGACATTGGCTGCCAATGTTGCATTGACAGTACACCCTGAGGTCACCTATGTTAAAGCAAAATTAAAGGGCAAACTTTATTATGTGGCAGAGGAACTGGCGGATAAATTACTGGGTGACGATTATGAGGTTGTCGAAAAGTTAAAAGGCAAAGACCTGGAATATACAGAATATGAACAATTAATGCCGTTTGTGGAAGTGGATAAAAAAGCTTTTTTTGTTACTTTAGGAGATTATGTTACTACAGAAGACGGTACGGGAATAGTCCATACCGCCCCGGCTTTCGGTGAGGATGACTATCTGACAGGAAGAAAATATAATCTTCCGGTACCGCAACCGGTGGATTTAGACGGAAAATACACCGAAACTCCCTGGAAGGGCAGATTTGTTATGGATTGTGATGCAGACATTATTAAGTGGTTGCATACAGAAGGCAAGCTGTTCCATAGGGAGGAATTCGGGCACAATTATCCACACTGCTGGAGATGCTCGACACCGCTTTTATATTACGGAAATCCGAGTTGGTATATAGAAATAACCAAACTTAAGGATAAATTGGTTGAAAATAATAACCTGGTTAACTGGTTCCCGGATTATGTGGGAGAAAAACGGTTTGGGAATTGGTTGGAGAACCTGAACGACTGGGCTATCTCGAGAAGCCGTTATTGGGGAACACCGTTGAATATCTGGAGATGTGAGTGCGGTCATACAACTTCTATAGGCTCAAGAGCCGAACTTATGGAAAGGGCTATCGAAGATATAGATGAAACCATAGAATTGCATAGGCCTTATGTGGATAACGTTCATCTGAAATGTGATAAATGTGCGGAAGGTATCATGACCAGGGTAGAAGAAGTAATAGATTGTTGGTTCGATAGTGGTTCCATGCCATTTGCACAACACCATTATCCATTTGAAAACAAAGATAATTTTGATGAGCTGTTCCCCGCGGATTTCATTTGTGAAGGTATCGACCAGACCCGTGGTTGGTTTTATTCACTATTGGCCATATCAACATTTGTAATGGGAGTTTCTCCATATAAAAATGTACTTGTAAACGACCTGATACTTGATAAGGACGGCATAAAAATGTCCAAGTCCAGAGGCAACACCGTGGATCCCTTTGAATTGTTTGATGAATACGGTGCGGATGCTCTAAGGTGGTACTTGTTGCATGTATCTCCGGCCTGGATGCCTACAAGGTTTGATATCGACGGGCTGAAAGAAGTACAGAGTAAATTTTTCACAACAATTCAGAATGTATATGCATTCTTTACTCTATATGCTAACATTGATCAGGTTGATCCGAGAGACTTTTTCGTGGAGTACAGGGACAGACCGGAATTAGACAGATGGATTTTATCAAAATATAATAGTCTAGTTGAAGAAGTAACAGCCGAACTGGAAATATACGATTTAACGAGGGCTGTTAGAAAAATACAGGAATTTCTAAATGAAGATTTGTCTAACTGGTATATAAGGAGAGCCAGACGTCGTTTCTGGGTATCGGAATTAACAGAGGACAAAAAGGCAGTGTATAATACAACCTACGAGGTCCTAACAGGTGTATCAAAACTGATAGCTCCTTTTGCGCCTTTCATGTCCGAAGAAATTTATCAAAATCTGACAGGGGAAGAGTCCGTGCATTTAGCAGATTTTCCTGTTGTAAACAAAGAGTTGATAAATAAAGATGAAGAGGAAAAGATGGACTTGGCCAGGGATTTGGTGGGTCTGGGAAGAGCGGCAAGGGACCAAGCTCAGATTAAGGTTCGTCAACCATTGCAAAAAATATTGATAAACGGTAAATATGAAAATTTCATCTCAGATTTGGTTCCACTGATAAAGGAAGAACTGAATATAAAAGAGATAGTGTTTGTAGAAAACCCTAAAGAATATATGAATTATAATTTGAAGCCGAATTTCAAAGTTGCCGGGCCTATATTAGGAAGCAAAATTAAATCTTTAGGCAAAACCCTAGCACAATTGGATGCATCGGAGGTTGTACCGAAATTGAGATCCGGAGAAAGCATAGAACTTGAATTAAATGGGGAAACAACCGAAATTATAGAGGACTATGTGATGATTACAATTTCAGCCAAAGAGGGTTTTACCGTACAAATGGAAAATAACCTGTTTGTTATTTTAGACACAAATTTAAACGATGAACTGATTGGCGAGGGACTCGCAAGAGAATTCATTTCTAAGGTACAGCAGATGAGAAAAAATGCAGGATTTGAGGTCGCGGATAATATCAACATTTATTTTGACGGTGATGATGATGTTACTAAAGCGATAGATACCCATAAGGATTATATTATGCAGGAAACGTTAGCCCTGGCAATCAATGAAGTTGAGGATGAAAATTTAGAAAAACAAAATTTAAACAACCATAATACAGGTATTAAGGTAGAGAAAGTTTGATAAATTAAGTTATACTTTCAAAGGCTGTTGGAAACCCCCGTAGGTCGCGCGGGGGTTTTATCTATGATGGAATGGAAAATCCCTTATTTTTAATATGTTTGGGATTTTTCATTTCGCTTTATTATACTGAGGGTAATATAATTTTTTGGGCAAACTATTTCGACATAAAAAATTATTTTTTTAAAATTCAAAAAAATGGAATCCTGCCATATTTTTCATTCCATTCCATGGCCCTCCGGGCGAAAAATCTATGAAAGCCGTTGGAGCCCTTTCTACTGCTGGCATTCAGGCTTTTCAATATTTTACCGGGTATTTATGAATCGTTTAACGGCAAAATAAATCTAGGAGGTGGTTTGGTGAATAAGAATCAAAACTCTAATGTTAGAAATAACCAAAACAGAAACCAAAACAGAAACCAAAATAGAAATCAAAATCAAAACAGACAAGACAATAGAAATAATCAAGATAATATGAATCTGGATGCGGCAGAAGAGTTTAACTTTAATAATATCAACCGCAATGACAACAGGGACAACCAAAACAGGAACCAAAACAGAAATCAAAACAGAAATCAAAACCGGGATAGACAAGACAACAGAAATAATCAAGACAATATGAATCTTGAAATAGGAGAAGAATTTGACGGTAATAGTATCAACTTTTCTAACGACTTCGATAGCCAAAACCAAGGTGGAGACTCATTAAATCTTAATGTTGTTAGAGATAGTATAGATAAAATGAAACTAGAGGCAGCAAATGAATTCGATGCCAATATTACCCAAGATGAAAAAATTGATGGAACCACAGTTGAAAACCTAATTCAAAGAGCACAGAGAAAGCAAGACGAGATAGACGAAAGATTTAAGAAAAGATAACTCAAGAAGGGTGGTGCAGAACAGCACTACCCTTTTTTTAGGTTATTATATAATCAGCCCGCGCAGGATCTGTATTTGAGAACAATGCCTTTGTTCGCTGTAACGCAAATAACATACACAGATTCTGAATGCAAAAAAGCAAAACATTGTTTCTAGGCCCCAATTTGTGTTATTATATAAAATATACGGAAACGAGTCCGGAAGGGGTGATTTAGATGATAGAAAAAGTCTATAATATGACAGATAGCAAAGAAAAAATGGTGGAAATGCTCATTTTGGACGAAAATGTACATTACATACATATGATTTTCAACAAAGGAGAAGGACTTCCCGAGCATTTTTCAAATTCCAACGTTTATATGACCGTACTCAGGGGAATATTGTCCATCGGTCTGGGTGAACAGGAAATACATGAATACGAAAAAGGAACCGTGCTGAAAATACCCTTTAACACAAAAATGAACCATGTCGGCAATAAACATGATGAATTATTAGAAATAACAGTTGTAAAAGCACCTGCGCCGGAAAAAATGAAAAAAATTGAATAAACCAGGTAACGATAGTTTAACAATAGCGGAACAATAGTTTATCAATGGTTAAACAATCGTTTAAATGTCATCCTGAAACGGGCAGTAAGTGAAGTCGCACATTGCAAAATTATTCACTTTTTTCGGTCATGCAAATTTGATGTTTGTTGCGTTTGGCCTACCAACAGTTTGTCTTGCAAACCGGGTCAGGCCATAAGGTTTGACCTACGAAGGATCCAAATAACAATAGTTAAACACAATGGTTGAA
>JAAZJW010000382.1 GCA_012800145.1 Clostridiales bacterium
CATCCTGAGACGAACAGGATTAGCTTGACCCGCGAAGGACCTATATTTTACAATAATGTTTTCGTTTATCGTGGTGTGGGTAACACGTGCAAATTTCTGAGTGTAGCGAAGAATCTCGTTTTTAAGCCATTTGAGATCCTTCGCTTCGCTCAGGATGACATTTTTCACACAGCCTGCCGTCCTCTTGTGTTCTTCCCTTGTGTTCTTATTCCCATGGTGAAATTTGCCAGGAAATCGGGTATAATAAATATATGCAGGGTATGATACACGACGTACAGCGTATGAAGGAAAAATAAAAAAACATATTCCAGTTTTGGAGATAGTAAATAATTTCTATAATAACTAAAAGGACAGACAGAATAATAGAGAGGGTAAAATGGCAAATGATTTACATCAGGTTTTATAAAAGAGGAAATAGAGAAGATAAAGGAAAGGGGTTTATGTATGAAGACATTACTGGTAATTGATATGTTAAAAGATTTTATTGATGAAAAGGGGGCACTTACAACAGGCCCCGCAGGTGCAGATATAGTAGATTTTGTTAAGGAAAAGGTTCGGGAATTCAGGGACAAAGATTATCCCATTATTTATATATGTGATAATCATAAGGCTGACGATAAAGAATTCGATATGTTTCCACCTCATTGTATAGCAGGCACCAAGGGCAGTGAAATTATTAAACAATTAGAACCCAAAAAAGAGGATATAATAATTAAAAAGAGAAGATATAGCGCTTTTTTCGGCACAGATTTGGACTTACACTTGAGGGAGAAGAAAATAAATGAAATATACATAGTAGGAGTTTGCACAAATATATGCGTTTTGTATACGGCGGCGGATGCCAGAAATTTGGCCTATGAGGTAAATGTATATAAGGATGGGGTAGCATCCTTTGACCGGGAAGCACATGATTTTGCATTAAAGGAATTGGGGACAACCTTGGGGTGCACCATATTATAGGGGCGAGCCTCGCTCCTTTTTTGTTGGCGTTGTTGGGCGGCGTGGGTGGCATGCCATCCCCGAAGGATTCAGGGAAGTGGATGTAAATTACGGTTATATCAATTGGAGAGGAAAGGCTTATGGCATTAAAACTATTAATACTGGCTACCATAGGGGGGATTATAGGTTGGATCACAAACTTGTTGGCAATTAAAATGTTGTTCAGACCTTTTAAGCCAGTTAATGTCCCTTTAGTTAATTTTAAAATACAAGGGCTTATACCAAAACGAAAAGCGGAAATAGCGGAAAGTATAGGCGAAACAGTAGAAACGGAATTGCTATCTATAGAGGAAATTGTTGATGAACTGGTTAGAAGTAATAACAAGACGGAAATCCTATCGATGTTCAAAAACAAAATAGAGGAAATTATAAAGGATAGGCTCCCATCCGTTGTCCCTTCTGTATTTAAAAGAATGATTTTAAAATATGTGGACGATATAATAGACGAAGAAGGAGATAGGATAATTACGGAATTTATAGAAGGCACGGTGGCAGAAGCTACTGCAGGCATACAGCTTAGTAAAATGATAGAAGACAGGATAAACAAATTCGAAATGGAAGAATTAGAAAGAATAACTATTAAGGTAGTAAAGGCTGAGCTGAGACATATTGAAATATTGGGCGGAGTACTGGGCTTTATAATTGGTATTTTTCAAGGTATAATTATTTTGTTATTGTAAGGCATAGCAAATTATATAATATATTATGGGGGATTTTCATTTTATTGGGTATAAAATATTAATAAGATGTTTTGAAAAACATTACAGTCAAATATTCAATAAGGGGGCGTGGTAATAAATGAATGGATTTCCCGCACCGGAAATGTATTGTTATTTTTGCTATAATGTGTAATAATTAAATTGTGAACCGATACAGTAGCAAAATGTATCGTTAATTAAATTGGAAAATGTTAAACAATGTTATATTATATAATGGAAATTCAGATGTTATATAATAAACAGAAGTAAAAGGAGGGAGAAATTCATGTATGGAAGTGATGCTATTCATTATCCACAAGATGAGATGAACACTGTTTTATTACCTGTTACATCAGGATGTATATATAACAAATGTTTGTTTTGTTCTATGTATAAGGATGAGGAATATTCTGAGGTTTCGTTTTCAGATATAGAAATGCAACTGATGAATACGGATACCTATACTGAAAAGTTATTTTTGGTGGGTTCCGACCCCATGTCAATAGGTTTCGAAAAAATGAAACAATTGTTGGATATGATACATTTGCATTTGCCGTATTGTGCGCGTGTGGCGTCATATGCTGCTATAAGAAGCATTTTTAAATATTCTGTTGAGGAATTGTCCATTCTTCATGACGCCGGTCTTAGACTATTATATATCGGTTTTGAAACCGGCAGAGATGATATATTGAAATTGATGAATAAAGGCCATACTGTAGAACAAGCAATTCAACAAGCAAGAAAGCTTAACGAAGCCAATTTGCCCTTCAATTCCATTGTGATGTACGGGATAGCAGGTGAAGGTGAGTCTGTAAATAACGCAATTGCAACCGCTAAAATGATTAACCAGTTTACAACAGAAAAATTTATTACCATGAACCTGGTGGTCATGGAAGGGTCGAGGTTAAGGGAAATGGTGCAGAACCATGAATATATCCCCTCAGGAAGAAGAGAACGATTGATAGAAATAAGAACATTTTTGGAAAATCTTGAACCTAAGCAGCCAATGCTGTTTGATACAACACACCCAACGAACCTGGTCAGGATGTTTGGTACATTACCGGATGAGAGAAGAAGGCTGATAAGGGAAATAAGAAATCATATAGAAGTTCATAGTAATTAATAAGGAAGGATATACTGCAACCTAAATATTAGTATCAAATCAAACCTGTTGACTGGTTTATAGCCAATGGGTTTTATTTTTTCAAAAACAAAACAACTCGGAATTCTAGTTTTTCGGAATTTAAAAGAAATTGTTCTATTATTTTGATAACCCGGTCTTTTAACAGGGAATTTAATGTAAAATGTCATGAAAAATTATTGACATATGTCAAGAACAAAGTATAATAGGAATAGCAGGGGTTAGACTATGAGGAGGAGGTGGATCGTATGCCAAGAAGAGACGGAACCGGACCAACGGGTGCCGGATCAATGACCGGAAGAGGTTTAGGATCTTGTATAGGCACAGGATTGGCTAGATATGGTGCGGGCCTTGGAATGAGGGTGGGTCGCGGACTTCTCCGTAGACGTGGTTCTGCTGGCGGTTATGGAAGAGGTTTTGCTGCAAACCGAAACCCGGCAAGAACACAAAGATAACCATTTTAACGGCAAAATAAATTGTTATAATATCGGTGTAAAGTCATTATTAAACAATAAGGCAACTTGTAACGGATATCAGGGGTAACTAGGGAAATCCCTAGTTATTTCTGACTATAATTGGGGTGATGAAATTATGGCAAGACCAACTAAATGGAGGAGAGTATGCCGTTTGCCGGAGAGTAATAAATTCGGTCCCCTTGGCTTTACTTCAGATGATGAGGATTGTATAAATATGAAGGTTGATGAATATGAAACAATAAGACTTATCGATCTGGAGGGTCTTACCCAGGAAGAGTGTGCTAACCGAATGGATATTGCCCGCACCACCGTTCAGGGAATTTACATGAGAGCG
>JAAZJW010000383.1 GCA_012800145.1 Clostridiales bacterium
CCCCAAACCCCGGGATTTTATCGCTTTGGTTCTTTAAAACATAAAAAGGAATCATGACAGTGACTCCTCTTTATGTTTCTTACGTTTTTATGCAACACACAGTCTGCCGGTTCCCTTGTGTCCTTTTTGTATTGTATATACTGTAAAAACCCGCCAAGATGGTGTACCTGTCACAAAATTTTCTGTTTTTAATATCTAATCAACTGTAAAAGTACGAAGAAAATTGTATAACCTATTTCAGTTAATCCCAAAACTATCGAGGAATTATCCGAATGATAAAGGGTACCTAGTACCTGCGATCGGCGGCACATATAAGTTTTAATTGTGTGATTTCTAATATTTATGATATAATATGTTCAGTTAAGGGAGTGAGGGGTGGAAAATATGAATATTGTTTCTAGGCTCAATGAAGATTTAAGTATAAAAATACCTGAGCATATTCTTAAAAAAACAGGGTTAAAACCGGGTTCGGAAATAATATGGCTATATGATGAATTTGGGCAAATAATATTAATGAAGAAACCGGATAATTTCGCAAAAGCATTGAGAGGTTTAGGCAAAGAATTATGGAACAAAACAGATGTGGATAAATATATCGAAGAGGAAAGAAAATCATGGGAGTAATAGGGCACAGTCTGAATTGTTTCCGGCGTTTTGTTCGGTATATTTTTTATCCGTTTTTACAAAGGAAGGCGAAAACCACCCCCTTATTGTTTTATTACTAAACAACCCCCTCAGTTTCACATACCTTGTCCATATTCGGTTTCGGGAACCAATTATCCAAATTTAGTTTACCCACATAGATATAATCATTGCCATATTCCGAATGAATCGGTGCAAAAATATTTTTATATTCGTTAACATAAAAACGCCCGCCGTTATTGCCTTTTATAATTGCTATTTCTTTTGCTACTGATAAAGCAACTGTTTTTCCCACTTCACGGGAAAGTTTTTTTTCGATTATTACATTTTCCCGCGGAGAGTACCTATAAGTAATATCCTTCCCGCCTGCGTTTAATATATATGGAATGCCTGCATGCGGTCCGACCCAAATATCTCCGGCCTGGAGCTGTTTCCCATCAAAATCAATTGCCTCACCTGAAATCTTTTTCCCCTCAAACTCGAAAAAAATCGGATTATGATATTCACCGGCGTAATAATATTTACTATCTGCCGCCGGGACTAACACCTGGCTGTACTCATTAATATAAAATTTTCCCCCGGGTGAACCACTGAAATAAAGTTTGATTTCGTTGATTTTGTCTACTAATTCCCCATGTTCATCTGTTGAAGGATACCATATTTCTTCATCCACAGAACGGTATACCAGTCCTATAACATATTCCCCATGTTTATTCCTTTTTATAGAGTAACTTGCGTCTTTGCTTACATTGGCCGGAATATTACCTTTAAATTCAATAAATTCTTTACTCATAGATTCTATTCTCCTTTCAAAAACCATTGTTCATAATTGATTCTTCCCACATAATATGGAACCCAATTTTCATCCATGTCGGGGTCATATTCACTGATGGTGTTTTTCATTAAAACAATCCCATATGGATTTACAATAAAACGAACCGGTCCCCACCTGCGCAACATTCTGATTTTTTTTATTAATTCCTTATCTTCAAAAAATGGACGAACAATATCATTTCTATTTTTATGATAGATTTTGTTTCTCTGCGAAAGATTATGAGGTATCCCTATATAGGGCTTATTCCATATGCTTCCAGGTTTCAGACCTTCATCGTCTGATAAATCAATTATTTCGTTGGTAACTGGGTTTTTGAATAATAAGACACCTGTTACCTCGCCGACGAAAAAAACTTTTTGCTTGTTACAGTAGGAATCATATATCGGCACGAGGACTTGTCCATATTCATTTATTTGGAATGCTCCACCCCTCTTACCTGTATATGTCATCTTTATATTGTTGATAGATTCTATAAAATGCTGCAAACCATCGGTTTCACACGCTAAACATAGACCTGTCTCTTCCCCCACTGTGTGTTCAATGATAGGCCAAAACCCATAATGTTTATGTACACATTTTAGTCTGAAAACTGATTTTGGTCCCGGTATCCTGCTATATCTTCCATACCACTCTTCGGGTAGTTGGTTTTTAAATCTAAATCTATTTGAGTCCAACATATTCCATCCCCCTATGGAAACTCCAATCCATTATTTATTTTACATATATGACGATATTTGCCATCCTCGAGGTATATAATATATCGGTTATCAGCTAGAAAGAATTTAGTAATTCTTTTATTTTGTTCATGTAATTGTTTAAGATTGTTTATTAGCTTTGTAGCATTTTCCCCCAAATCTTTATTTAATGCATTTTGTTCCCTGGCATATTGTTCCCCCTTTTTATTTTTGCGGGCAATTACCGCCCTGCCATGTTTTTGTTTAAAAAATAGTGTCTCCAATTTCAAATCGTTAACAATATCATTAGGGACTATCTCTAATGGAAAAACTTCATCCCAACTAAAATTGCTATCCTTATCTTTAATTTGGGAAATTTTAAAATTCTCCTGTAATTGGGTAACGTATCTTGTTATCCAATTATTTTGTTCCCTAGTTAAAACAATTACGTATTTTTTTTGAAATGACACTTTAAATCTGCCATAGCTGCCTTTTACCTTTTTTACTAATTCAGTAATCCCTTGAGGATTCACTATTACATTTTTATTTTCATCAAATACATTCCCATTGGAGTCACAAGAATACTCATTTCCTTTGTATTCACCCGGATAAACATCTCCCGGTACCAGTTCATTTATATTAATTTCATTTTCCGAGGGTATCGGTATTTTGGGCGGTTCTGATTGTTCTATCATTTGGTTATTTTGATCTATTATATAATATTGATTTCTCTTGGCACCCAGTATCTGTTCCCAATTTGCCCTCATATATATGTTTTCATCTACAGTTTCTCGTGCATACAATACATAAATTTTTGACAGATTATCAGCATCTTTTTTTGTTTTTCTGAGAACCCGACCTAGTGTTTGGATTCGTTGCCTCACCGATGTGCTCGATGCTGCTATTATACCTATATCGGTTTCAGGAACGTTAAAACCCTCTATAAGGGATCTTGCTGATACAATCACTCGGGCAGTTCCGTTTCTGAATGATTCTATGTTATTTCTTCTGACAGTTTTCGGCAATTTACTATTTTCAACAACTGCCGGATAGTTTTCTGTCAATAATTTTTTATGCAGATTCATTACCGCCTCAATCGATTCATGAAAAATAATTCCCCTGCTTGTTGGGTTATGCTTGATATGTTTTTCCAAAATTTTCAATATAACTTTTTCTCTTGATTCAGCTTTATACAGCAGCTGTTTCCTTTCATTGGTTTTGTGGATATATTGTCTGGCTAACATACCGATGGAATCATTTTCCTTTGCATATGACCGGAGCATGGCCATCATATTTTCACCGGTAATCCTTCTATCACTTTCATTTCTTATGTCCTTATCTAATTTTCTTATAGCCCTCGATAACTGCCTATATCTATATCTTTCATTGTTGTTAAGGGAAATGCCGATATGGATTATTTCAAATTCTGGAAGTATTCCCATTGCAAGTGCTTGTTTTACATTTAGTTCAAATATTATAGGGCCAAGTTCCCTGCCGAGCAGGCTATTACTATAGTTATTATTGTACTGTTCGTTATGTTTACTACTTGATTCTCCCCTTTCCGGTGTGGCTGATAAACCGAGATTAAATTTTCTCTTGGTGTTAAATATCTTGCTCATTTCTTTAGCACCGGCCCGGTGACATTCATCAACTATCAGTAACAGGTTTTCTGTTGCCTTCTCCGGTATTTTTTTATAAAGCTTCTCTGAGGCCGACTTTAGAACTGCGATAACAATTCTTTTTTCATCACTAATATTGTCATCATATCCCCCGCCCAGCCTCCCAATCATGTTGTCCGACAGATTGCTATTTTTTAATATTTCATTATACCATTGATTTTGTAAAACTATTGTGGGTACCACAATTGCAACGACAAGTTCGGTAATTTGTTTTTTAAGCGATTCAATTATTGCTAATGCTAAAATAGTTTTACCGGCTCCGGTAACAACTTTTATTGTACCTTTTTTTTCTAAAAACCATCTTTCCATACACTCTTGTTGCCATTTATACAAATTCACATTTTTTGTCATATTCCATTCAACCGGTCTCATTTGTGCATCGGTATCATTTGCTTGGTTTATGTTGGTTTCCTTTTCAACAATTTCATTTGAATCCCAATGTTTTTTTGTGTCGGGTGCATGGTCAGGAAATTCCTTTTTCAATGATAACTTAAAGGAATTTCCCTTAGGTTTGTCTTTGCTCATAATATACTACCACCCCCAATTGTGCAGTTTAAAAACCTTACATTTCATTTCTATATTACTAAATTCAACCATATTAAACAAGGCACAGATTTGTATAGTTTTCATATAGACGAAAGGAACAAGTACTTGAAAGTCGGAGATCAAAAAAACCGGGTTCATCCATGGCTCTGTTTTTTGTTACAGGCTGATACCCTATTGCAGGATTGCATAAAATGGCTTTTATGTCGAAGTAAAACGTTAATAAATTTTCATTTTTTACCGACATAATATAAGGGGTGCATACAATGGATTTAATAAATTTCCGAAAAACAGTAAACATGAAAGACATATTTAAAAAGCCATCGTTGTCAGGCACCAAGTTATCAAGCTATTGTGTTCAGTACTGGGTGCTAGATTATAATTAAATTTCGGTTAGTAACTTGACAACTTTATGTCTGGTACCGTTCATAAACCGAGGAAAATTCTGCGCTATATAAATTTTGACTGTGACCGTGACCTCTTTCAATACAGAATTGTTTAAATGCATATGATATAATTAGACAAAGGGATTGCTATTTATCAAAGGAGATGACAATTATAGCCATAACAGGACCCTTAACCGGCCTACAAATAGAAATTCTCAAATTATATTCTACAAAAATGAGTGAAGCGGAATTATATGAATTAAAACTCTTACTTACTAATCATTATGCAAAAAAGGCTGCGGATGTGGCGGACGCCCTTTGGGATAAATGTGGTTTTTCAGATGAACACATGAGGAATTGGCTAAATGAAAATTAACGGTAGATTGAGGATTGTTATTGATACTAAAGCCATCGGCGCCAGGCACCATTCATACAACATAAAACGTAATAAACAAGAAAAAGGTGGACAAAATGCAAAATCAATTAATCATATCAAATAAAATAATCAACCAAGATTCTCCTGTTTTTATAATAGCGGAGGTATCGGCTAACCATCTTCAAAGTTTTGATAATGCCGTTAAAATAATTAAAGAAGCCAAAAAAGCCGGTGTGGACGCTGTAAAATTGCAGACATATACTCCGGACACCATAACATTAGACTGTGATAATGAATATTTTCAAATAACTCAAGGCACCATTTGGGATGGGACTACCTTACATAAATTATATTCGGAAGCTTATATGCCTTGGGAATGGCAGCCTGAATTGAAAGAAATTGCTGAGGAAGAAGGACTTATATTTTTTTCGTCTCCTTTTGATAAAACAGCAGTAGATTTTCTGGAGAATATGAAGGTGCCGGCATATAAGATAGCGTCATTTGAAATAACAGATATTCCACTGATAGAATATATTGCATCTAAGGGAAAACCCATGATAATTTCTACGGGCATTGCAACACTTGCGGATATAGAAGAAGCCCTAGATGCATGCAAAAGGATGGGAAATAATCAAGTGGCTTTACTTAAGTGTACATCGGCATACCCGTCGCCCTTAGAAGATATTAATTTAAAAGTAATTCCAAACATGAAAGATACTTTTGGTACCATAGTAGGTCTTTCAGATCATACATTGGGACATACCGTGGTCTTAGGTGCGGTAGCCTTAGGTGCTAAAATAGTGGAAAAACATATAACATTAAACAGAGCCGATGGAGGGCCTGATGCTAAATTTTCTATGGAGCCCCACGAGTTTAAGGAAATGGTAACCGGAATTAGGGAACTGGAAAAGGCTCTTGGTCATGTTACCTATGAACTAACAGAGAAACAAGGAAAAAGTCGGGAACATTCCAGATCATTATTTGTCGTTAGAGACATCAAAAAGGGAGAAGTCTTTACAGAGGAAAATGTCAGGAGTATCAGACCGGCCTTTGGGTTATCAACCAAATACATTAAAGATATATTAGGTAAAAAGGCCGGAAGAGATATTTTGAAGGGTACTCCTGTAGATTGGAGTCTCATAGAATGAGGAATATAATAATTAGAACATTTGGAGGAAAGGACACCGGATATGGGCATTACTATAGATGTCTTTCTTTGGCTAAGGCTATCAAATTAACAGCCAAAAATGTTCATATAATATTTTTGGTAAATAAAGAACTGCATAGCTTAATTCAAACCACAGGTTTTAATTTCATTATCAGTAATGATTTAAATGATGATTTAAGGATAATTGAAAATCTAGATGTGGTTCTTTTTATATTTGATTCATATCTGGGTAATGATGGGTATCTTAGGCATATCAAAAATAGCACTAGATTGATGTTAATAGACGATAATAACGATATATATGATTCATCCATACCTAACATTATATATAATGGGAATATACATGCTGAGGGTCTGGGTTATAAATATATAAAAGAACAGACAAGACTTCTGGGTCCTGAATATTTGATAATGAAAGAGGAATATTGGGGTAACAAGATTCCGTTGTTTCCAAAGGATGGGGTTCTAATCACAACGGGCGGTACCGATGAATATGGAATTGTGTTAAATATAATGAATGGGATAAAGGGACTGGACATAAATGTCAGGATAATTATTGGCCCGGGTTATAGGAATAATTATATTAGGGAAATCAAGAAAAATAAGACTCAAAACATGGAATTAATCCATAAGCCCAGCAGTTTAAAGGAATATATAGATTCCTCAAAGATTGTAATCACCGC
>JAAZJW010000384.1 GCA_012800145.1 Clostridiales bacterium
AGTGCAGGTAAAAACAGCATCACCGAAACAAAACTCAGGAGAATCCCTTTAACCAAATTCATACCCAAATCCGAGCCTATTTCAAATCGCATTGCCACCAGAGCTAAAAAACCGACAAGGGTTGTGGCGGCACTGGCAGCAACAGTAGGTAGGGCGCGTTTGATGGCTAGTTTCATAGCGTCCTCGGGTTCGAACCGTCCCAAGTAATCCTTGAAACTATGTAACAGAAAAATTGCATAATCAAGGGATACGGCTAACTGTAATATTGGACTGATGGCCTGAGTTATAAAAGAAATATCCTTAAAGAACACATTGGTTCCCATATTTATTGCTATAGCTATTCCAATGGTAACGAGAAATAACAAAGGTTCTATCCATGAGGTAGTGGAAATTGCCAATATTATAATGATAACGGGTACCAGTATTGTCATAGCCTTTAGAACCTCAGAAATCGACATTTCTTGGGTTTCGGCCCTGTTAACAGCTTCCCCGTCTACCGCATTACTTGGCCCTATCAGTTCCTTAACTTCCTTAATTGTGGATTCTTCCAGACCACTTTCAACGGTTACCGTAATCAGAGCATTTCCGTTCTTATAATAATTATCTAATAGGGAATCATCAATAAATTCAATAGGTGTGGTAGTAAGAATGTCTATCCCTATAACATCATCCAACCAACCGACTGACGAAACACCCTCTATTCCCGAAATCTTTTCCTTGTATTCCAAGGTTTCCTGTATGGTCACATTTTTTATCATAACCCTAGCGTTTGGCATCTCTTCTTTAAATTCTTTTTCCATTATGTCTAATGCTTTTGTAGACTGAGCTTTTTGGGGTAAATAGTCCACTATGTTGAAATTAACCGAAACAAGAAGACTGAAGATACCGCTTAGCAAAGCGAAAATCAAAAACACCACTACAACACTTTTTTTGTGTTTAACCACTATATCCAAGAGTCTATCCAAAAAATAACCCCCTTTAAATTTGTTGGAACGGCATAGAATAGTTATGATATAAGATAGCAATAACCTTATTCAATGTTTGTTTTTATTAGACACTGTGTATACAATATAACGTATGTATATTATAATAGAATAATTCCGGTAGTCAACATACAGATATTCTGTAAATGTTTGTTTTTCAACAAAATTATCTAAAATGTATATCAACTGATATATTTGATAAAATTGGGAGGTTACTAATGAAAAGGAAAAAAGATGACCGAAGGGTAAAATATACTAAAATGGTGTTAAAAGAAAGTTTTATAAATCTGTTAGAAAAAAAAGATATATCAAAAATTTCCGTTAAAGAGATTTGTAAAAACGCCGACATTAACCGCACAACCTTTTATAACCATTATAGCGACCAATATGACCTTATGCGGAAACTGGAGAATGAATTGATAGGAAATATAGGGGATCACCTTGCAAAATATACACAAAATGGAACCGATGTCGCCCTTATGGAAATGTTAGAAAAGATTTTTGAATATATAAAAGAAAACGCAAAACTATGTAAAATACTGCTAAGCGAAAAGGGAAATTTGGATTTTCAGAAACGAATAATTATGTTGGTCTATGACAAAAATATCGGCAATTTAATCAATGAAAATATCTTCTCGAAAGAAGATATAGATTATGTCTATTCATTTATTATCACAGGATGCATAGGTGTTATTCAAAAATGGCTTGAAGATGATATGAAAAAATCTACCCGCTCAATGGCGGGAATGATAATTAAACTGACAACCGATCTCTAGAGATCAACAAACGAAACGGGGCCAGGCTTGAACAATTTACTTATCAATAAATAAATTGTTCAAGC
>JAAZJW010000385.1 GCA_012800145.1 Clostridiales bacterium
AAGTATGGGGGAAGGGACCATTCCCTTCATTACATCTGTTATTATGATAATCGGCATAGTATATTCATCGATTTACTGTTCCATACACCTGAGGGAAAAAGGATGGCTCCACGGCGGGATCATGGGGTTAGTATATATCCTGATGTTGGTCCTCTTAAGTAAAATTTTTATATCCGGTTATTCCGTAAACCGTGTTGCTTTATATAAAATAGGCTTAGGTGTGGGCACAGGAGTAATAGGAGGTATATTAGGGGTAAATATAAAGTAACGAGCTTTTTAAAATCCCGATTTTATGTTATAATGGTAAAGGCAGCCCGAAACCACGATATATCGATTTATTATATTAATGGAAGGTGTTTAATAGGGGGCCAACAAAGGAAAATGATATGCCATAGGAAAGGAGCATTTATATGAAACATATAAAAACATTAAACGGTGCCACACTTGTGAAAAGTGCCGTTAAAGGAGGATGTGGCGAGTGTCAGACCTCATGCCAATCAGCTTGCAAAACTTCCTGTACAGTAGCCAATCAGGAATGTGAGAAAAAATAATTACATAAGGATAATGCAGCAGTGTAAATCTACTGCTGTTTTTTTCTTTGTGACCTAGCCCAATCCAATACTCGGTTAACAATAGATAAAATATCTTCATTTTAATAAAAATATTAACAACAAATAAAAATACTACTTTAAAGAGGCCTGAGTGTTGGATTGTTGGTAGGTCAAACGCAACGCGCACCAAATTTACCCAAGGCTTACAATTTCACACTTCCATTTCAGGATGGATAGTGGAAATTTCATAGCCCTGGACTGCACGACCGGAGGGAGTGAACAAATTTGTGTTGCGCGACTGCGGGAAATGACCTAACCCAATTTGCACGACTATGGAAAATGGTCTATAGTTTTTATTCAACTATTGTTTAACAAAAGGGGGCACACCTAATGATTCACAAATTTTATCAAGATAACACCTATATGGTTATAGACGTAAACAGTGGCGCCGTTCATGTGATAGATGAATTGGTTTATGATGTTTTAGATTTTTATCGGGACAAGGAAACAGATGAAATTATAAATTTACTGGGGAACAAATATTCTGATACAGAAATAAGGGAGGCTATTAAAGAACTGGATTTCATAACAGCAGAAGGGCTTTTATTTTCAGAAGATCGTTATTTTGATCATGAAGCCCTTAAAAATAGAAAAGCTGTGATTAAGGCTCTATGTTTACATATAGCCCATGATTGTAACATGCGTTGTAAGTATTGTTTTGCATCGCAGGGAGACTTTAAAGGCGAAAGGAGCCTGATGAGCACTGAAGTCGGCAAAAAGTCAATAGATTTCTTGATTAAAAATTCTGGGAACCGTCGAAACCTGGAAGTAGATTTTTTCGGAGGGGAGCCACTGATGAATTTTGAAGCCGTCAAAGAAATTGTTAAATATGGTAGGGCCGAAGAAAAGAAATACAACAAAAATATCAGATTTACCATAACTACCAACGGTCTCCTGCTTAACGAGGAAAATATGGAGTATATAAATGAAAATATGTATAATGTAGTGCTCAGTATTGACGGTCGAAAGAAGGTACATGATGGCATGAGGTATACAATCAGTGGACAAGGTACCTATGATATAATAATGCCCAAATTTTTAAAAATGGCGAAAATGAGGGAACATCGTGATTATTTTGTTAGGGGCACATTTACCGGAAACAACCTTGATTTTGCCAGTGATGTGTTGCATCTAGCTGATTTAGGGTTTAAAAGTACATCCATAGAGCCTGTAGTTACCGAGGCCCACCATGATTATGCTATCAGGGAGGAAAACCTGCCGGTTATATTCGAACAATACGAACTCTTGGCAAGGGAATATGTCAAAAGGATTAAGGAAGGAAGAGGGTTCGGATTTTTTCATTTTACAATAGATTTGGAACAGGGGCCATGTGTAATTAAGAGGATTTCGGGATGTGGCGCAGGGGCTGAATACCTAGCTGTCACCCCGGAAGGAGACATTTATCCTTGTCACCAATTCGTTGGCAATGAGGATTTTAAAATCGGCACAGTTACGGAAGGGATAACAGATACCTCCATATGTGAAGAATTTGGTAAAGCACATATTTATAACAAAGATAAATGCAATAATTGTTGGGCAAAGTTTTATTGCAGCGGGGGATGTCATGCAAATGCTTATAATTTTAACAATAATATTTATGAACCTTATGATATTGGCTGTGAAATGCAAAAAAAGAGAATTGAATGTTCCCTAATAATCCAAGCAAAATTAGCGGAAGGATAGGACAACTTGATTGACGGTTATTTGTCTTGGGTATATAATTAGGCTTAGTATGTAATAGATTGGGGGTAACAAAGGAGAATATGAAAGCGAGAAATATTATTATATTTTTAATTATCATTATTGTTTTGGGATTATCTATATTTATAGCTTTTAACGGACTTGAGGTAGGGAGTTATAAAATAAAACCCCTGAAAGGTTCAATTCGCCAAGGTCTGGATCTAAAAGGCGGGGTTTATGTTGTATATGAAGCACAGACAGATAAAACCGGTAGGGAACTGGACCTATTGATGGAACAAGTCATAGGAGTGTTTGGCAAACGTGTGGATAGTATGGGACTTACGGAACCCTCGATTACCAGGGAAGGTGGGAAAAGGGTACGTGTTGAATTGCCGGGGGTTGGTAATGCTCAAGAGGCTATAGACATGATTGGCAAAACGGCACAGCTACAGTTTGTTACCGCTGATGGTGAGGTTGTAGTCACCGGTGCTAATGTAAAGAAGGCTCAAGCAACGTTGGGAGAAGGTAATGCTCCCCAGGTAGCCCTGCAATTTGACAAAGAAGGGGCTGCAAAATTTGCGGAAGTAACCGACAGATTGGTAAGTTTACCAAACAGGGAAGATAAAATAATTTATATTATATTGGATGAGGAAGTTATTTCATATCCCTCAGTTTCCACCAGAGTACCGGATGGAAATGCATCCATTACGGGCAACTTTACAATAGAATCGGCTTCCAATTTAGCGGCATTAATCAGAGCAGGGGCATTACCCGTGGAATTAAAGGAAATTCAGACCTCCACAATTACAGCTACTCTGGGGGAAGATGCATTAAATAGGAGCCTGCAAGCGGCTAAAATAGGGATTTCACTTGTATTTCTCTTTATGCTTGTTTATTATAGAGTACCCGGTTTGGTTGCGGACATTGCATTGCTGATATATATTTTACTTGTAATCGGCACAATGGTAGTTTTAAAGGCCACATTTACGTTGCCGGGAATCGCTGCTTTAATTCTTTCTATTGGTATGGTGGTAGATGCCAACGTTATTATATTTGAAAGAATAAAGGAAGAAATCAAACTTGGAAAAACAGTTAGAGCTTCTATAGATTCGGGATTCAAGCGGGCTTTTACATCCATTATAGACTCTAATATTACTACCCTCATTTCGGGGATTATATTATATCAGTTTGGTACAGGCCCCATTAGAGGATTTGCAGTTATGTTGATTGTCGGTATTGTGGCGAGTATGTTCACCGCTATTATAGTTACAAAATTTTTATTAAAATTATTAGTTGGTATGGGACTAACCAAAAATACCAAGCTTTATGGAGTTTAGGGGGTGGTACTTATGAATATTGTACAAAATCGAAAAATATGGTTTTCCGTTTCAGGAATAATTATTATATTGGGTTTAGTGTTGGGGATTATAAGGGGAGTCAACCTTGGTATAGACTTTACCGGTGGAACACTGATGGAAATCAAGCTCCATAAATATGTACCGACGGAAGAAATAAGAGAAATTACCGACGAATATGATAAAAATTCAAACATAAATATGCTGGGAACTGATAAAACAACGATTCAAATCAGAATGAATGAGGATTTCGATAATGAGGAACGCAAGGAAATATTTGAGGAATTTAAGGCAAAATATGATCTGGTGGAAGAGGATCTCCTGAGGGCGGATCAATTTGGTCCTTCTGTCGGAAAGGAAATACAGGGTAAGGCTTTGCTCGCAATTGGGATTTCTATTGTGTGTATGTTAATTTATATAGCTTTTAGATTTGAACTTAGTTTTGCTATCTCTGCTATTATAGCACTGACCCATGATATTTTAATCGTACTAGCCATGTATTCAATACTTCGGGTGCCTATAAATAGTCCCTTTGTTGCTGCAATTTTGACTATTTTAGGTTATTCTATAAACGACACAATTGTTATATTTGATAGAATTAGGGAGAACCTTAAATTTGCTAAAAAAACTGATTATATGAAGGTGGCTAATGAAAGTATTTCGCAATCGCTTAGCCGTTCTATAAACACATCATTAACCACACTTGTTACCATATTGGCTTTATATATTTTGGGTGTGGAGCAGATTAGAGAATTTGCATTGCCTTTGATAATAGGTGTTATAGCGGGAACTTATTCTTCCATATTTATAGCCAGTCCTCTATGGACCATGGTTAAACAAAGACAAAAGGGCGGAAAAATTATTGCTAGGAAGGCCTAATGTTTTGATTGTAGGGGCGAGCTGCGCTCACCTTTTCCTAGGTTGTAGGGGCGAGCTTTGCTCGCCTCAGAACTTTTATTATAGTAGGTGAAATAAATAATGTTGCAAAAAAGGTATTGGACATATAACAAATTAGACAATACAAAAATCGAAGAGCTGATGAATAGTTTTAACATTACAAAACCGGTTGCAAAAATTTTACTGAACAGAAATATAGAAGATTATGATAATGCTAAAAAATTTTTATATCCTG
>JAAZJW010000386.1 GCA_012800145.1 Clostridiales bacterium
TAACCAAACACATAAAATCCATCTGGTGTCAGCAAATTTCCGGCTTCATCTACATTAAAATTACCTGCTCTTGTATAACTTTTGTTGAGCCCCGATTCCGTGTCGGAAACTATGAAAAAACCGTCTCCGTTTATCATTAAGTCCGTGTTATAGCCTGTGCTCTCCACGGAACCCCGCATATGGAAGGTATCCATGGAGCTTACATCCATACCTAAACCTACCTGCTGCGGGTTTGTTCCGCCCCGACCGTTATCTTGAGGCCTGCCTGCACCTCTTAACGTCTGGCTGAATACCTCATGAAAGGCGACTCTCGAGCCTTTAAATCCGGTAGTATTGACATTTGCAATGTTGTTGCCGATTACGTCCATCTTTAACTGGTGAGCCTTTAAGCTCGATACCGCCGAATACATTGAACGCATCATAATTATATAACCTCCTTTTAAACAATTGTTGAGCAATGGTTTAACAATAGTTAAACAATGGTTGAGCAATAGCTTAATCGTCCGCAGACAAACATTACAAATTTGTTCACTCCCTTTGGTCGTGCAAATTTGATGTTTGGTTGCGTTTGACCTACCATCAATTTGTTACTCCCCTTGGTCGTACAAATTGGGTTAGGTCATAAACTATCGTTCTAGGGTGCTTCATTTCCTCTGTCATTCGGAAATGTAAGACCTCCCACAAGGGGTCCGGTCTATGCAAATATAGCACCGTCTATATTTGTAAACACACTTTCTTTTAGTTGATTATCCGCCGCAGCCGTGATAACAGTTCTGTTGGGTACACTGGCGATAAAGGCCTTGTTGTTCATAATTATCAGGGTTTCTTTAATGCCTTTTTCGGCTGCTTTATTGATAGCGTTATCAATCTTGTCCACTTCGTTTGTAGTCAACTGTATTTTTCTTTGCTCTAATCTTTCTAAGGCATGTTTTGAAAACTTGATGTTCTGGCTTTTTTGTATCTCTTTTTTCAGTACCTTTCCAAAATCTGCTTTTTTATCGGCTATGTTGTTTACATTCCTGCTTCTGTCTTGATTTTGGTTTTGTTCGATACGAATTCGGTTAACATTAATTGAATGCAATGCACTTCCCTCCTTTAGGAGTGGTGTTTCCATGTCTATACCTCTCTGCTTGTTTCGATATCCTCACCTGTTTCATGTGCAAACTGTATTTCAGGTTCATAATCTGCATCATCTTGCGGGTCTTCCGGTTTTTCAACTTCTACACCGAGTTTCTTTAGTCCTTCGTTTATCCTTATGAGTTGATCCACTATGTTGGATTGGCTTGTAACAAGATTATTGTTCATCTGTGTTATATGTTCCGCTATGGTAACCTGTGTGGATTCGAGAGTCTTGTTCAGATTTTGCATCTGTTCCAGGGAACTGAACTGGGCCATCTGTGCAATAAACTCCCTGTCTTCCATAGGGTCCAGCGGGTCTTGGTTTTGTAACTGGGTAATCAATAATCTTAAGAAAGCGTCCTTATCCAGA
This sequence comes from Clostridiales bacterium, assembly GCA_012800145.1. Taxonomy (GTDB): domain Bacteria; phylum Bacillota; class Clostridia; order Peptostreptococcales; family Natronincolaceae; genus JAAZJW01. The sequence continues at coordinate 1,490 of JAAZJW010000386.1, forward strand.
TCATTGGATTTCGTTTTCTGCTTTTCAACTTCATCATCATAATAGCGATATTTATATTCTTGTACTTCCGAAACATTCGGCATTATATCCCTCCTTAAACTAAACTGTCAATCTTGCTTGTAATTAAATACGGATTTGCTTGCTCTGTACTTTCTTCCAAGGTTATAAAATTGCTGTTAATTCCAACGGAATCCGTTTCAGTTTTTTGTCTGTTTATGAATTTCGGTTTATACAGATTCCTTTCAAAATTCTGTAGATTATCATTTATGTGTACTTCGAGCCCTGCAATGTTGAGTCCCTGTTCCTCCAGGGAATTTCTCAGCTGATCCAGGTTAGCCTCTATGGTTTCCTTTACCGAATAATTTTCTGCATATATTTTGCCTGTTAGAGTACCTTCATTTAAACCTATTTTGATAGATAATTTACCTAAATGTTCGGGTATCAACTGTATGCTCATTTCATTTTTGCCCTTTAAGATAAAAGCACCTGCTTTCTGAGCAATTTCGTTGATAAACTGTTTTGGTTCCATAATTTGTTTCATAACCTCTAGGTCTATGGTTCGGTTGTTCACTCCCTGTTGAAATACTACAATCTGTCCTTCAGACAATATATCGCTGTCTTTTTTGAATTGTTCGGGGAACTGTTCCCTACTGTTGTCTAAGATGAATTTGTCAATAGATTTTACACCGTTCTTAATGCTTTTTTCTGTATTGTTCGCACCTGACAGTGTTTCTTTATTTTCCACCGATTGCTCTTTCCCCGAGTTTGAAAAATCTTCCCCGGCATATAGATTTTGCAGATTGGTCGGTTTGGCAATATCAGGCCTGTTTAAGATAGATTGTATGTTGCTTTTTATCTCTTCTAGGTTGTCCGCCAATTCATCGGATTTTAATATAGACAGTTGTCCCTTGTTATGTAACAGCAGTTCGTCGCTTATTTTATTTATGGTGTTAACAATTGTTTCAATATTTTGTTTAAGAGAATCATCCGATAGAGCCGAAGTTTCCAATAAAGAAAGTAGCTGTTCTTTTAAACTGTCTAATTCCTGAAGTTGGTCTGCATCTATTTCTATATTTTTGCTATCTGCATCTTCACAGTCCTGTATATTGTCCAACATCATCAATAGTAAGAATTGAA
>JAAZJW010000387.1 GCA_012800145.1 Clostridiales bacterium
GTCATTCTGTTTGTTTCAGAATTTGCATGTGTTACCCGCACCACGATAAACGAAAGCATTATTGTAAAATATAGATCCTTCGCGGGTCAAGCTAATCCTGTTCGTCTCAGGATGACAAAAATGTGGGGCTTTCACAGCAATGACAAAAAGCGAGAAAAGTGCTTTTTCACACAGTCTGTCGTCTACCCCTACAAAAAAACAATTAGGTAACAACCAAAGGTGCAAGAATTTTATTTTTGCACCTCAAAATCATCTACAAGGAGGACACATTTTGAACAAAGCAATTGTAACTGAAAATCTATCAAAAAAATATAAAAATAATCGTGGAATACAGGATATTAATTTAGAAGTCGATAGAGGCGAAATATTCGGCTTTTTGGGGCCCAACGGGGCGGGCAAAACCACCGCCATAAAAATTATGGTAGGCCTCATGAAACCCGACAAAGGCAATGTCAGAATAAACGGCCATGATATTTCGGATGAATACGAAAAGGCAATGGAAAATGTCGGCTGTGTTGTGGAAAATGAGGTTCATTTTTCTTACCTAACAGCCTACGAAAATATGAAATTACGCAGTAGATTTTATACCGACATTGATGACGCACAAATCCATAAAACATTAGAGATTGTGGGGCTTATTAAATACAAAAATGAAAAAATAAAAAATTATTCCCTGGGAATGAAACAAAGATTCGGTATTGCCATAGCAATTTTATCAAATCCCGATACCATAATTTTGGATGAGCCTTTTAACGGGTTAGATGTGGAAGGTATGGTTCAAATGAGGAAATTAATCCTCGGTTTATCAAAAGAAAAAAACACAACCTTCTTTATATCCAGTCATCTGATCCATGATGTGGAACTCGTATGTGACAGAGTCGGGGTTATACATGGTGGAAAACTCTTAGCCACCGACAACACACAGGATGTTCTGAAAAACTACTCTTCTTTGGAAAATTATTATTTAAGTGAGGTCGATTTAAGTGGAAATTGTTAGGGCAGCATATATAAATGAAATAGTCAAAATATCGAAGAAGAAAAAACTGGTCGTATCGGTGATACTTTCGGTTTTATTTGTTATAGGAACAGCAATCGGAGCATATTTGTTAAATAATTTTGCGGGCATACGTATAACAGGAGGATCGGAATTTTCCATAATGGTTTTGACAATTTTAATTTACTCTATTTTACCGCTTTTCACTACATTTATTTGTGTGGATATGTTTGCCGGCGAATTTTCTGATAATACGATTAAATTTACCCTTACGGGACCTGCATCAAGAATTAAGATATTTTTGGGGAAAATTCTTACAGTTGCTACTTTTATAATCGCCAATCTATTTTTTGTTATGATTCTTTCAACTATCGCTTCATTGGTTATTAACAAGAACATACCGAATTTTTTAAAAATACCGATGTCTTATATTATGGCGTTTATGCCGATTTTTATATTTGCGTTGGTGGTTGTGATAATTTCTAATTTAGCCAGAGGAACAACATCCGCTTTCATGTTTTCCATACTTGTGTTTTTGGTATTCAACGGTCTGAATCTGGTCTTTCCGCAAACTAAGGGTTTTTTATTTACATCCACCTTGGACTGGTATAGGTTGATTTTAGGAAGTTATATAAACTTTAGTAAAATCTCCAGAGTATTTTTAATTTTACTGGGTTACTGTATAATGTTAATTACGGCGGGCTATTACCTATTTGAAAAAAGGGATATCTAGGATGATTATATGAAATTAAGGCAGAGATTTTTAACACAAAACATATCGATTCTCATAAGTACGATTCTTATTACAGTTTGTTCCGGTTTTCTGTATAATTATTTTTATAATTTATTAAATGAATCCCATGTTACCCAAGGTTTGGGGCAAACAGCTATTGTTGTAATGAAGGACGATAATATTATATATAGCAGCGAAGACTTTACCATGCTTATGGTCAAAGAGATGTTGATGAACCTTAACATTAAAAACAACTATTACGAATATGGGAATAATGTTTATAGGATAAATGTTAAAAATTTTACCGCGGGGGATAGCGGTAATTATAAAATAATAACCCTTAACCAAATCATAGATACCTTCAGCTATTATAAGGGACTATCTATTTTTGTTTTTACAATCTTTTTAACGGTTTTTATCATTACCGCTATGATTATACAAAGGCAGAATATGAAAAATATTATAACTCCCATTACTAATCTGACAAAGGACATGGAGAAATTAAGAATCGGTGAACTCGAAACAGCGATTACGGATAATGGATATGGAGAGATCAGAGAACTTTCGGCCGCCATTGAACAATTGCGTCTTCAATTAAAAAACTCTATATATTATCAACAAAAGGTTGACGAAAACAGAAAGTTCTTAATATCAAGCATTTCCCATGATCTTAAAACCCCCGTAACATCCATAAGGGGATATATAGATGGGGTGCTGGATGGGGTTGCAAACACTGAAGAAAAGAAACAGTATTATCTGTTAAAGGCTATCGAAAAAACAAGGGTTATAAACACAATGATTGAAGACCTATTGTTATATTCCAAACTAGATTTAAATCAAATGATATTTGAAAAGGATGAGGTTCCTATTGCAGAATACATAAAAAACTGCATTGAGGATAATTTAGAAGGTTTTGCACATGAAAACAAAAAGATAATCTTTGAAAACAACCTTTCAGGCACGTTTTTTGTTATGATAGATGTCGAAAAATTTAAGCGTGTGGTTCAAAATATTATGGATAATGCTAAAAGAAGCATCGAAGAAGGAACAGGACAACTCAGAATAATACTGAGAGAAACAAACTCCTCAATTATAGTTGAATTCAAGGATAATGGAAAAGGAATTTCCAAAGAGGATTTGCTTTATATCTTTGAAAGATTTTATAAAGCCGATGCGGCAAGAGAAATTAAAGATTCGTCCGGCCTAGGCCTTGCAATTGCAAAGCAAATTGTCGAAGGATTAGGTGGGCGGATATGGGCAATCAGCGAAAAAGGGCAGGGCGCGTCAATTATTATTTCTCTGAAAAAGGTAAAGACGGGGGTATTGAAAGAAGAAATATTGAAAGTATAAAAATTTAAAAAACATATTGTTGGAATTGTATTTATCATTGAAAAAGGGGCATTGAACGTATGAAAAGGATTTTAATAATCGAAGATGACAAAAGCATATCGGAAATCCTAAAGGATTATTTAGAAATGAGCGGTTACGAAGTTAAATGTGTTTTTGACGGCGACTCCGGTTTTGAATGCATCAAAAACGAAAACTTTGATCTGATTATTCTGGATTTAATGCTTCCCCAAAGGGACGGCTTTGATATATTAAGGGAAATATCTGATACAAAACAAATACCTGTACTTATAGTGTCCGCAAGGTGTGAAGAAACATCTAAAATCAAGGGGTTAAACCTGGGGGCTGATGACTATATAACTAAACCTTTTAGTATGGGCGAATTGGTAGCCAGGGTAAATAGTCATATAAAAACATATGAAAGATTTAATCATAGTTCTAAAACAAAAACGATAACAGTCGGAGCCTTGTCTATTGATAAACAAGACAGAAGAGTATATATAGGTGATGAAGAAATTTTTTTGACCCAGAAAGAGTTTGATTTATTCCTGTTTTTAGCGGAGAATCCAAACAGGGTTTTTAGTAAAGAAGAGCTGTTTGAAAGAGTCTGGGGCTATGATTCCCTAACAGATGCATCAACAATAACCGTACATGTATCAAGAATAAGGGAAAAAATTGATGCCGGCAATGAAGGTGATCAATATATTGAAACAGTATGGGGGACAGGTTATAGATTCAAAATAAATTAACACGGGGTGGTTTTATTGTTAATAGAACCGTCAGACTGTGTGAAAAATGTCATCCTGAGCGAAGCGAAGGATCCCAAATGGCCTAAAAACGAGATTCTTCGCTACACTCAGAATGACAAAAAGCGGGAAAGGTGCTTTTTCACACAGCCTGCCGTTCCCGTGTTATTTTCACCCTAATTTTTTCAACTCGCTTAAATCCAGGCTATTAATGGATCCTAACTGTTTTTGAGCAAATTTGTTCAGTGCCAGAACCCTTTTTGATTGTTCCACACCGTTACTGATTAAAATAGCATTATAACTTTGCATGTTGGCAAGAACCAATAACTCATCTACACTGGCATGGTCCCTAATGCCTCCTTTTTTGTCCGGATTTTCTGTTTTCCACTGTTCGGAGGTTTTACCAAACAGTGCGACATTTAATAGATCGGCTTCGTTAGAATATGTGGCCCTAGCTTGGGCAGGGGCTAGTTTGGGGGCAATTAGGTTTTTCCTTATGGCCTCGGTTTGCAGACGATAATTAATTTTGACAATTTCACGATTCAGGTTCCATTCCAATGAAAGTTTATTGTTTTCACCTATTTTTAAATGTTTGTAGCCCTGTATAACATAAAGTTTAAATTCGGGAGAGACCCATGAAGCAAATTCAAAAGCAATATCGGAATGTGCATAGGTTCTGCCATGTTTGTTAGGCTTGGATTCAGATACCAAACCGATTGCATTCGTGCTATCTATCCATTTTTCAGGGGATATTGTAAAGGAGTTTGACCCTGCTTGATTTCTAAATTTATCGAATTCAGTGAAATCAAAATCGGAATTATATAAAGATTCCCATAAGCCCAGAAATTCAAGAATGTCCTTGTTTCGTAACCAATTTTTTATCACGTCATCAGGTTCATCGCTTTTATATTTTGCAATGTCAGTCAGAGAGATAAATTCATTTTGATAATCTTCTGTATAAATTTCTATAGGAAGTCCTTTA
>JAAZJW010000388.1 GCA_012800145.1 Clostridiales bacterium
AACTTGTCCGAGGTCATCACCTCGTTATAGCACGAAAACCATAATATTATGGTGATGAACATGAAGGCAGTCGTTGCTCCATAAAGTACGGATTCCAGGGTGATTGGGTTACCACTTTTTAAATAAAACAATATGGTGGTTCCCTTATGATTAAGCAAGGGATTTAAAATTGCCATAAACAGTAACATGGGCATCATATAGAGTATGTTAAACCTTACAGCCCTTTTCCCCTTCAGCATAATTGAGTATGTAAAGGCACTCGTGAATGCTATTCCCAAAAATATGGGGTGCATAAAGAACATGCTGAATAATAATACAGCTACAAAATATGTGAAATTCACAATAGGGTGAAAGGTAGAAAAACTATCTATCATCGTTTTTTTCCTCCTATGAACAATTGCCTTTGATAGGCAGTGAGGTCGGATTTATTCTGTACATCTTAGGATGAAATAAGTGAAGAAAGTGTTTTTTCACATAGTCTGCCGTCCCGGAGTAACACAAATGTGGGACTTTCATGGCAATGATAAAGAAATAAAAAGGTACCTACATGTATGGCTAATCGTTTCCCAAATCGCAGGAATAAACCCATTCGATAACATCCCCATTTTCGGGCATATACTGATTACAGCCGCAGTTTGGAAACTGTCCGTTCACCCTGTACCTCCAGCCGCTGAGTCCTCCGCAATCAAACTCATACAAATTGTTTATGCCCTTAACATAATTGTTTTTACTTATGGGGTCTGCCGTAAAATCCATATGGATTTTATTTTTCTTCGTTTCCTTCAGGAGTATATCGAATACCGAATCCCTCTCGGAAAAGGTTACTTCCCCAGTTTCATATATAATGCCATCCTTGGGAAGCACCCCCAGCTTGTCCGTATCAAGCAAATGTGTATTATCCAAAATGGTTTTACATGTAATCGATAATGTACAAATCGGTTTTTTGTCCTCGTTTGTTGGCTTTTTATCCCCATTCGCGGTTATAACCGTATTAATATTCTCTTTTTTAGTGTATTCTATCTCTGAATCCGCAGTTTTTTCAGGTTCTCCTACCGGTTCCTCGCCGGATAGGTTTCCCCCCTCCGGGCTTTTTTGTATTTCCCCGTTATGTTTATTGTCTTGATTATCATCAGGTGTATTAACATCTGAAGAAGCCATATCATCAATGGATCCTACATTTTGACCTGCTTTATCGGGGGCTAAGGATGTCAGTTTTTTATTGATATCGCCCCAAAAGAATGCCACCGTCAACAAGCATATTATGGATGTTATTACCAACAATTGTTTCTTTTTCACCGGTTCAGTATCCACCTTTCCGAATATTTTAATGTAACCTTCGAATGAATTCGAAGCTACTTTGCGACAAAACCTAACATGACCCTAAAAAGCAATGATAAAATCGAACCGAAATTCGGACATGTCTTATTTTTACCTGGCTCCCCTGAATCAACGGGGGTAGCTGTTTCCGGTTCCACATCTGTCATATCATAAAAAGGATTTTTACCTTCTATAAGCCTGTCATAAGCAACAAGTGCGCAGGTACCCTGATCCGTAGCCATTCCGTCTACCACTCCGGCTTCCGCACCACCGCCTGTGTCCCCGCCGAGCCCCACATGTATGAATCCGCCTTCCGGTGCGGCATAGGTCAACAAGGCATCAATTGCCGAAAGTCCATTCTTAATAAACCTTGCATCCCTGTGAGGATCAATACCTAACTCAGTTAAGGCCATGACAACCTGTGCAATATTTTCACCATTCTCACCTGTTGGGCTCGGGTAATCGCCACTTTCTTTTTGAGCATCTGATAACTTCGTAACCGCCCTGTCTATTGCGGCCTTTACATCTTCGCGGTTTTCATAGTATGGTGCTAATCCCTGAATTACCATAGACGTGACATTTGGATCCGGATTGGTTCCGGATAATGCCCAACCCCCTGCATCTTCTGTATCTTTCCCTATTTCTTTATTCAGGATATAATCGATAAACATATCCCTCGTAGATTGAGTCCCTGACCCTTCTATTGCGGGTATTTCGTAATTACAGGAATCAAAAGCCATCAACGCAAATGCGGGGCCGTTAATACCCTGCTTGATAACATAATCATAGTCGGCAAGAGCAGTCCTTATGTCATACCCACCCACATCGGTTATATCCCTGCCTATGGAGGTTAAGGCCAATATTAACCTGGAATGTTCCGTTCCTTTGTTTTTGTCCAATCTTCCCGGATGGTTCGGGTCCTCCATTAATCTCTTTACCACATTTACTACATTATTATAATAGGTTTCATAATACCCTTCGGATACCTCATATTCCCCTCTGGCAAGAGAAAGAATGGACCATTCTCCCCCGCCTATTCCAAAGATAGGATTAGGAGTATTTTCA
>JAAZJW010000389.1 GCA_012800145.1 Clostridiales bacterium
GATCTATTTCCGGAAACCAGGGCCCGGTGAAAGGATTTATTGCTGCTTGAAACCTATGTTGCAAAAGAGGCTAAGGGTTGGGTTAATTGTTGAGGAAAACTCCTAGACTGTTCATATCGAGGTATATTAAGGATTACAGTGCGGACTGAGTGGTAATCCAGTCCCATCTTTGGTGACAAGATGGAAACCAATTTAAAGGGAAACCGCTGCAATGGTGACAGGCAGTATTGGTTTGGGAAACCCAACTGGACCTAAGCCGTAAAATTTACTTAATTATACTATCACTGGTAAAGAGCTGATGGCATATGCTGTCAGCTTTATATTTATAAAGATGTTTTAGAGGAAAGGTCAGGGGATTATATTGTGCAGGGATAATAAAAATACTAAAACATCTAGTATTGGATTATCGAACCTATGGGAAAAATATAATTTTAAATGGGTTATTACGATTACTGTCTGGACATTTTTTTTAGCAATAGGAATAAGCATTTCTTCTGAATTCATTTTAAATAACACACAAGTTTTTCTTGCAATTATAACGTTAGTGATTATCATTTTAATAGGTGTGCTAGCTGATATTATAGGCATAGCAGTAACATTTGCATCGGAAAAACCTTTTCATGCTATGGCGGCAGACAGAGTAGAAGGTGCAAAATACGCTATCAAACTTTTAAAAAATGCAGGGCCTGTATCAAACTTTTGTAATGATGTAATTGGAGACATTTGCGGTATTTTGAGTGGAGTGGCGGGAGCCAGCATTATTGTAAATTTGAGGACATTGCCGTTTTCTGTATCCAGATCCTTATTAACTATAATTTTAAGCGGTTTGGTTGCTGCATTTACCGTGGGTGGCAAGGCCATTGGAAAGGGTATTGCGATAAGCAACGCGCATACTATTGTTTTTAATACAGCACGTTTTTTAAATTTTATATATAGAAAAACAGGAATAGAAATTATTTCTTCAATAAGGCGCTAAAAATGAGAAGGGAATGTTATAAGTGTATCAATACCTAACTAAAATTAATTGCATTGAGGACCTAAAGAAATTCAATAGCAAGGAAATGGAAGCTTTGGCAAAGGAAATTAGACAATTTTTAATAAATTCGATATCTAAAACAGGGGGACATTTGGCATCTAATCTGGGGGTAGTAGAATTGACTTTAGCGCTGCATGCTTCCTTTAACAGTCCTAGGGATAAAATTATTTGGGATGTGGGACATCAATCATATATACACAAAATATTAACCGGTAGAAAAAAACAATTTTCATCCCTCAGACAACATGGGGGGTTGAGCGGTTTTCCAAAACGTTGTGAAAGTGAACATGACCCATTTGGTACCGGTCATAGTGGCACCTCCATATCGGCTGCTATGGGTCTGGCCGCGGCGCGGGATCTAAAAGAAGAAAAATATCATGTTATAGCAGTTATAGGTGATGGTGCAATGACAGGGGGGATGGCCTTCGAGGCATTAAATCATATAGGGCAGAGCAAGAAAAATATAATTATTATATTAAACGATAACGAAATGTCCATATCCCCGAATGTAGGCGGTTTGTCCAGTTATTTAAGCAGGATAAGAACGGCACCTATATATTTTAAGGTCAAAGGTGATGTTGAAAATCTGATTAACCATATTCCCGCTATCGGTAAGAGTGTAATGAAAACTGCGGAAAAGGCGAAGGATAGTATAAAATATTTTTTTGTGCCGGGTATATTATTTGAAGAATTGGGTTTTACCTATGTGGGACCTATCGATGGACATAATTATAATACTTTATATAAGGTAATTAATCGCATCAAAAACATCAAGGGTCCTGTCTTACTGCATGTGTTGACCCAAAAAGGTAAGGGGTATAATTTTGCTGAAAAGTCACCAAGCAAGTTTCATGGAATCGGTCCCTTTAAAGTAAAAACCTGGGAACCTATCTCCGGTGAAGTTGGGGAAACGTATTCTGAGATTGCAGGGGATACCCTGGTGGAATGTGCGAAACAAAATGAAAAAATAGTTGCTATAACAGCTGCCATGCCAATCGGCACGGGTTTAAACAGTTTTGCCAATGAATATCCCGACAGATTCTTCGATGTTGGAATCGCTGAGCAACATGCAGCAACATTTGCGGCCGGAATGGCTGCCGGTGGGTACAAACCGGTTTTTGCGGTTTACTCAACATTTTTGCAAAGGGCATATGACCAAGTAATACATGATACGTGTATTCAAAATTTACCTGTTACTTTTTTAATAGACCGTGCGGGATTAGTAGGAAGGGATGGGGAAACCCACCATGGTGTTTTTGATGTTTCTTTTTTGTCTTGTGTTCCCAATCTAGTCTTTATGGCACCAAAAGATGGTTTAGAACTAAAGGAAATGATCAAATTTGCTATGGTGTATAATGGGCCCACGGCAATTCGTTACCCCAGGGGAATTGCAGAGCCGGGAAATAAGGAATTATCCAATTCTATAGAACTTGGCAGGGGTGAGGTTGTCTACAAAACA
>JAAZJW010000026.1 GCA_012800145.1 Clostridiales bacterium
ATTGTCTACGTTGCCGGTTGCCCTGTCACTGAATCTGACCCCGATTGCAATTAACAAATCACATCGTGTAGCCGCAACATTTGAAGCCTTTGTGCCATGCATTCCCAACATTCCCGTAAAAAATTCATCCGTGGAGGGAAATCCCCCTAAACCCATCAAACTGCTGGTTACAGGTGCCTGGGCCTTCTGTACAAATTTCCTTATGTCCTCTGAAGCACCGGATCTTACGGCTCCGCCCCCGATATAAACCAGGGGCCTTTCAGATTCTTCTATCAGCCTTACCGCATCCAATATATCTTCTTCCTTTATTGTTTCTGTAATATCCTTAATCGGTCGAGGCTCCTCGTAGCTGTATTCGGCCGTCTGGGCAGTAATATCCTTCGGTATATCTATCAATACAGGTCCCGGTCTCCCCTCCTGGGCGATATAAAAAGCCCTTCTAATGATTGTGGCTAATTCATCAATATCCTTTACTATAAAATTATGTTTTGTAATAGGCATTGTAATACCTGCTACATCAACCTCCTGAAAACTGTCCCTTCCGAGTAACGACAGGGGCACATTTGCTGTTATAGCAACCAAGGGGACAGAGTCCATATACGCAGTGGCAATGCCTGTAACCAGATTGGTTGCGCCGGGTCCCGATGTTGCCATACATACACCTACTTTGCCTGTTACCCTGGAATAACCGTCCGCCGCATGGGCTGCTCCCTGCTCATGGGCCGTTAAAAAATGCATAATTTTGTCACTGCTTTTGTAAAGTGCATCATATATGTTTAGTATGGCTCCCCCCGGATAACCGAATATCGTGTCCACGCCCTGTTCAATTAAGCAATTTATTACAATTTCAGCGCCTGTTATTCGCATAATACGTCACCCCTTTCTATATCCTCAACAAATCCCTATTACCTAACCATATAATCAAGGAGCCAAAACTATTCTCGGTTTAAATTTCAACTTATTTTACCTCTTTAACCAGCTCATCATTTTTCTGAGTTTTTCGCCGACTATTTCCACCGGATGATTTTGTTCCCGTCTCCTCATTGCATTAAACGATGGTCTGTTCGCCTTGTTTTCCAGGATCCAATTGCGGGCAAACGTACCGTCCTGGACTTCCTCGAGCACTTTTCTCATTTCGTTTCTGGTATCTTCTGTAATAATTCTCTTGCCGACAGAATAATCCCCATACTCTGCTGTATCGCTTATGGAATATCTCATATAACTCAGCCCACCCTGATTAACCATGTCAATTATCAGTTTCATTTCGTGCAAACACTCAAAATAGGCACTTTCAGGACTATATCCGGCCTCAACCAATACCTCAAATCCGGCCTTCATCAACTCGGTAACACCGCCGCATAACACAGCCTGTTCACCGAATAGATCCGTTTCGGTTTCTTCCTTGAAAGTGGTTTCCAAGACCCCTGCCCTTGAACCGCCAATTCCGGCAGCATATGCCAATGCAATATCCATTGTGTTGCCGGTCACATCCTGATAAACCGCAACCAAGCAGGGCACTCCTTTACCCTCCTCATATTGTCCTCTTACCGTATGTCCCGGTCCTTTGGGCGCTACCATAAAAACATTAATATCTTCAGGGGGCACTATTTGACCAAAATGTATATTAAAACCGTGTGCAAAAGCTAGATATTTTCCGGATGATAAATTATTCCTAATACTTTCTTCATAAATTTGTACCTGTTTTTCATCATTCACCAGCATCATTATTATGTCTGCCTCTTTGGCCGCATCCGCAACTAGGGACACCTTCAACCCCGCTTCCTGTGCCAGGTTCCAAGATTTGCTGCCTTTATATAACCCTACGGTCACATCAACCCCGGATTCATGCAGGTTTAGAGCATGAGCATGCCCCTGGCTGCCATACCCGACCACGGCAACCTTTTTGCCTCCCAATAATCCTAAATCACAATCGTTTTCATAATATAGTTTTGTCATTTGTCTTCCTCCTCTATTTAAAAATACCCAAAAAGAAAGAATCTCCGTCTCTGCATAATTTTACATTTGCAGGGACGGAGATATATTCCACGCGTTACCACCCTAATTGTTTCTAAAGTTAGAAACCGCTCATTAGATTCATATAAACCAACCTAGGTTCATATAAACCCTTCGTCTGTAACGGGACTTCCCGTTTATCCTTACTTTAACAAGTATTTCAGGATAATCATTCCAGAGTGACTCGTATTTTCTGACGGTATCGACTTTCACCATATATCGATTCTCTGAAACCGTTCTGATAAAATACCTTTCTCTATCATAATGTTTAACCCATTTTTTATGTGTTGCAGTCTATAATAGCAGAAACAAAATGCGTTGTCAACATATTTTTTCTGAAATGTAGTTATTCTATGATAATGTCATGTTGAATTTATTCTGATAAAATGTCATATGTGAAGGGATAATTTGTCAGATATCTTTGTATCACTGTGGCTATTTCTGCACGGGTAGTCGTACCCCTTGGGGCAAGGATTGATGCACTTCTTCCGGTAATTAATCCTTCTGCATTGGCCCATTTCATTGCTTCCACCGCCCAATTACTAATTTCTGATGTATCAATATATTCTGCTAAATCAGATTTCATTGATACATCGTGACCCTTAAACTGGCTATAGCGATAAAGTATAACTGCCACCTGTTCACGGCTAATCGGATCTCCCGGGCCAAACCTTTCATTTCCATAACCCTCTACTATTTTATGTTCTGCTGCCCATGTTACTGCATCCTTATACCAATCCTGGGCCAGATCTATAAACGAATTTGTGATAACATAGTCGGGTTCACCTTCGAGGCGCCAAAGAATTGTCACAAGCATAGCGCGGCTAAGCATTGTATTCGGCTCAAATTTTCCTCCGCCCGTGCCTACCATCAAGTCATTCTCACTCACATGCTTTACAGCCTCATAGAACCAATCTGATTTATTAACGTCACCATAGGGATTAATCCATTCCACGATTTTTTCAAACACCACATTAACAGTATCTGTTGGTTTTAGATTTTTCAAGGCTTCTTCCGTGGCTGGTTCTCCATTGATCAGGATTTTCTTCAAAATATATCCTTCATCCGGCACAATCTCGATATTTCCGCCATCCTTAATTACAGCCTTACCCCCATCATTATACTCAACGGTGGGCTTTGCTTCAGTAGTACCGCCGGTGGTAACACTTCCTCCTGAATCATCACCGCTGCCATTATGATTATTACCGTTATCAGTGCCACCCACTCTTTCAAACACTGCTGTCAGAACTATATCCGAAAGCACACAAAAACGATATTCGGGTTCACTGGATTGCAAATCATTATTAATATACCAACCTTTAAATTCATACCCCTCGTCGGGATATGCGATTATTTTGGCGAATTCACCTTTTATTCTAGTTCCGGCCCCTAGTACAGTACCACAACCGAAATGTTCAAGAGTTACTATTCCTTTTTCTACATCTGAACCTGACATATCTTCAGAAGGCTCAATTGTACCGGATCCTCCATCAAGCGTATAAAGTGTATTGTCGTCAGCATTTGTCGGGGGCTCAATAGTTGCATTAAAAGTATCGCCATTTTTGATGTTAACGTTATAGTAATTTACCATTCGTGAAAAACCACCACAGTTCAAATTATATTCACCTATAGAATAATTCATTGTACCATCATCCGTTGCAGTGAGCTTGATTGAATAGGTTCCATTCGCGGGAAGATAAATTGTTTTTTGTCCATTATCGCAGAAAATTGATGCTATAAAACTATCTGTAATATCAGCAGGAACATCATTTTCAATAGCTGCAACGAGATTTCCGTTATCATCAAACACCTCTATATCAATCGGACAGTTCAAATAAATTTTGTAATAACCCGTATTCTCATTATATCCGCTGAAAGAATACTCTGATGATAGGGTTAATGACTGCATCCATGCCAAACATAATTCCGGATAATGTGCTCCCCCCAATCCGGAAAGATTCGATATTAAGGTTGCTGTTAAGTCATTGTGATAAATTGCTTGCCAGGATACGGCCCATAGGGCCTTGGTTTTATTCACAAGGTATCTCCATTTATCTGCCTGGGTCAAATAATTAGCCCCCATCGCCTCACCTATATTTCGCATTGTTGCTTCGTGCTTTGATGTATAAACATCCGGCATTTTAAAGGCGTTAATGGCAATACAGTCGATTAATTCATTAAGGAAAATATCCTGATGCATTTTCCAACGTTTGGTATCAAAGCTAATCATGCTGAAATCATCAACTGTATATTCCGACACAGACACACTTGGTAATTGACCATATTTCATAAGCATATTACGTTGTAAATTTGCATAATTTACATTTGTCCCGGCAGAGGGCAGATAAAATGTTTTTCCATATCTGCCATATCCCCATGCAGCAGGAGCCACTTTTGGAACCGGATCATTAGGATTGACAATGTTGAAAATATTATTATATGTAAGGGTATTATTGCCCCTCAGCCCTGCGGGAGTTTCAAAACAATATGCGTACACATCGCGTCCACCTGCAAGAAATACAGAATTCGGTAGCCTTTTTGTACAATCCGTTAATGCTGCCGCAACCAAATTGGCCGTTGCCGCTCCCCTGCTGAAACCGGTAATCCATATCTTTACAGGACCTTCAATTCCTTCAGTATTTGTTATATAACTGTTGAGGAATTCAATTACTTGATCTCTGGCTTCCCTGAATCCCTGATGATGGCCTTCGTTACCAACAGTAAAATTACTTGCCCATTCTCGCTCATATCCCCCACCACGAATTGCTACAGCAATTAAGGTATATTTTGAACCGTCTTCTGCGGTAATTTTCTTGTTTGCTGCCACAACACCTATGGAATCTGTTGTAGGTGGCCTCCTAAATCCCTGATTTATTTTAAAATTTTCAAACTCCAACTGAGTTAGCAGGTCTTCAACATTTTCACTTTTAACCCCATAATCTTTATATACATCATGATCATATTTAGCAAATGCCGACATAGCAAGATTTAACGACATAATAGCCAAATTATGGTTGTATTGATAAGCACTGTCGAAAAAATAAGAATCTGAATAAAGGTAATTGGAGCTAAAATTACCCCTCTTTTTATCATCATTTGAATAATAGAAGGTACCAGCCTTCCAAAATACCTCAGATGAATCGCAAACAATAATTGAATATAAATGTGTTTCCCCCGTTAATGGGTTATAAAATGATACAACTGCATCACCAACATCGACAGCAGTTACTACGCCTTTATTGACAGTGACAATATGCTCCTTGCTTGTCTGCCAATGTTCCTCTTCCTGTCCCACGGCACCAAATTTAGTAATCGTATAGCTTTTTCTTTCTTCATCGCTGAGATCCAATAAAATGGTTTCCTCAAAAATATCGCCTATCAGATTATTTACCCACACAAAAGTCATTGGTATTTCGGTAGTACTACCTTCCCTTGTGAATCCAAACATACTGGTCAACATATAGGGGACAGCTTCTTCAATAAAATCAGCGTCAAATTTAATGATAAACCGACCCTCTATGGATGTTCCCGGTTTGAGTTCATCTATCCCCAAGGGTTTGCCGTTGTTCCACATCCCTTGCAAATCTCCAACATATTCAATATCGGTTACGGAGAAATCCTCTGTAAATCGGCCTCCAAGAATATCTAAAACCAGGTTATAG
>JAAZJW010000027.1 GCA_012800145.1 Clostridiales bacterium
CAAAGCAGGCAAAGACATTACGGATATCATAAAAGCACTCGATAAAGCGGGATTGGATACTTCCAAAAAAAATATTGAACAAATAAACAGGGTTTTTTCGAAACTTCATGATATCAAAGATATAGAAAACAAAACCATAATAGACAGTGTCAAAAACAAAATAGACACATCTATAGATAATTTATATAAATTAAAAAATGCAGTGGTGAAGGGCACCATAAAGGTAGAACAGAAACTTGGACAGCTAGCAAACAAGATTTATAATGCGTATAGCAATGCAGTTGGTGCTGTAACAGAAAAAGAGCTTACCCAAATAGAAGGCGATATCAAAAACAGACTGCAGGATATGGGAATAAAAATCACAGATGAGGTTGTAAAATTATCCAAGGATGTTATAGCCACAGGATTAGATTTAACCGGAGAGAATCTACAAAAAATAATGTCCATAAAGGGAGCAATTGTGGAACTCAATTTCGACCTGGATTATGAGAAGACTGCATTCCTAATAGCCTCAGGTGTTAATGTAGAAAAAGTTGAAGTAGTAGAACTCAAGGATATGATCAATATAGAACATGATATGCAATATAACACAACACATGACACAGAACATATTCCGGTGGAACATAGCATGGGAGATATTTCCCCGGAACACGATGCAAAACATATTCCCGAGGACCACGGCACGGAATATATTTTTGCGGAAAATGATACAGAACACATTTCCCCCGAGCAAGGCACAGAAAATACCCCTGCAGAACATGATATAGAACATATCTCCATAGAATATGGCACAGGAAGTATTCCCGCAGAAAACAGCACAGAGCATATTCCTATAGAGCAAGGCAACGAACACATTTCTATGAAATATGACAAGGAACACATTTCCGCGGAGCATAATGTGGAGCATACTTCTATGGAAAAGATGGAACACATTCCTGTAGAACACGATACAGGACATGTTTCTGCGGGACATAACATAGGGCATATCCCTGCGGAAAGGGGTATTACCTTAGGCCTGGATAGATTGGAAATATTGGAACTGGCTGAAAATATAGATATAAAAACCCTGGCATTTCACATGAAACTGGATTTACCTACCACGTTGGAAGGTTTAAATCTTTCACAACAGTTAATAGATGGGGACATTACGATAGATGAATGGTTAAATACCCTGAATGAACAGTTAAATCAAAATGAGCAGTTAAACTTGGATGTTCAATCAACAGAAACGGAACAAAAGGGATCAGCAGATATACAAATAGAAAAAATAGAATTAAACATACCGAAAACTGACCAATCAACAGAACAATCATTAAATATAGCAACAGAAGAGGTTGAACAGTTAGACACACCAGAAATGGCGCAAACACAAACATCGGAAACACCACAGGAGCTGGAAACGAAACCAATTGAAACAGCCCAAACAGAAATGGCACGGGAATTAGAACAGAGAATAGAAATATCGCAAGAAACGAAAACAGCGCAAGAAATAGAAACGACACAGATGCCGGCAGGGGAAACAAATCAAGTGCAGCCAAAAGAAACAATAGATGTATTAAATAATTTGCAGATTGGTGAAACAGAAAAAGAGATAAAAACCGATGATGAAATAGGTTTTGAAACTGAAGTTGATACGAAAAATAATTTAAAGACAGATGAAATAAAAACCGAAGAACAGCCGGGTGCAGAAGACAATCAACAATCAGTGGTTGAAAAAGAGGTAGTTGAAAAAGAAGCAGCTGAAAAAAATGAAATAACAGCAGAAACACAAGATAGCGAACCTGTCTCGGCGGAAAAATTGTCAATAGATGAGGTTGAACTATTGGAGATATTAAACAGGTTATCAGATATAGAGACTATCAGGGGATTAGATTTTGTTGCACAGAGTTATTTGAAAGCAAACAGTGACAGACTGGGTACCTTGATGGAAGAAAATTATATGGACGAAATAGCAAAAGCCATAATGCAGGGTGGAATCCCCCTAAACAACAATAATATAAAGGATATGTACATATTAAAAAGGGTTTTAGACAGAACAGTTGAAACCTTAACACCCGATGTGTTCCAAAATGTGATGGAAGAGGGTATCTCCTTAGAAAAAATGGATCTAAAAAAGCTGGTTGATATAATCAATTCATTAAATAGGGGAAGGACAGATCAAAATACAGAAGTTAAAAGTATGTCGAATACAGAAAATACAGATGTAGGAAAAGTCCTGGAAGCTACCGGAGACATAACACAGAGCATAGGAAATGTGGGGAAAACTGAAAACACAATCCGGGATATAGAAAATCAAGACATTACAGGGGATGAGTCCGATATAACCGGAAATAAGGAAACCGAAAATATTATAAAAAACTCTGAAAGCATAACGAAAAATGGGGATATTCTTTCAGAAGAAAATGTGGAACAAAGCGGCACAGGTGAAAATGTCCCGGCAGATGCAGGGGAAATAACAAATGGAAGTACCCCGGCAGGTATAGAAAAATTTGCAGATAAAAATATTTCGGCAAGTGCAGAAAAAATAACAGATGAAAATGTTTTAGCAAATACAAAGGGAGCGGCAGAAGTCGTAGATAAAATGAAGGGCATGGTGGATGTATTAAAACAAATTTCACCGGAAAGAAAAAACACCATAATTTCCTTATTAATGAAAAATGCAATGCCTCTGACATTAAAAGAGGTTCAAAACTTATCATTTTTCTTGAGCAATCAAAGGCAAATAGGCCACCAGCTGGATGAAATATTAAATTTGATAGATAAAAATGAAAATACAGAAGTGATCAGGATTGCCGGAGAACTTAAAAAGGTGATCAGTAAAATAAACGGGAACATAAAAGAGGGCAGGCAAATAGAAGGCAGACCATATGAAGATTTTTCAAAACTGCTGAAGGAGCTGGAAAGCAAATCCTCGTTTTTAACCAAAGAGGACAAAGAAACACTTCAAAAAGTCGGGGAAAAATTGTTAGATTCCTTGGAACTGCAACTTCAATTGAACAGGGAGGATACAGTGCTGCAGCTTCCCCTAATGATGAGCGAATACCTCAAAAATCTTCAAATATACGTAATGAGAGACAAAAAAGGCAGCAAAAAAATTAATCCAAAAGACATGTCTATATTGTTGAATTTCGATACAAACAATATGGGCAACGTCAATATCTATGTAGCAGTCAACTATAAAAATATTGTTATGAAAATGGGTCTGGCCAATGAAGAAGACCGAAACCTTATAGAAAAATATTCAGCAGAACTGGGAAAACATCTTGAAGAACTCGGTTATGATTTAAAGGATTTATCATTCAGAATCAGCGATGATAATCATATTCTTTCCATGGCGGATGAAATGGAAAAGAAAAATCCCAAAATCAAAAGACTATTGGATGTAAGGATTTGATGTAGGAATATAGGTTTATGTTGTATTATACAAATTTTCGGTGGCTTCCTGTCCCTGAAAATATTTGATATATTACACTCTCATTACGGTTTGAAATTTTGATAGTTCCAACAACTCCCTGGAAACAAAAAACCTAAAATTCGCAAACTCGCCTTGCTTCGGACATGCGCAATTTCTTAACGGTTTTTTATTTCCAGGTCGTTGGGAACCATGGCAAAATTTCAAAAGTAATTCATTTTGTAATATATCAAATATTTTATCCAGTATATTTCATATTAAGATGTTATCTTATACTAGGTAATAGAAAATTCATTCCTTATATACGTTGATATATAAATTCGTTTTTTGTTTTTTGTATTTTAATTTTTTTATCTTTAGATCCATAACTTTGTTCGGATTATAAAATCGACATTATAACAATTGTTAAACAACTGTTAAACTATTGTTCCGCAATTGTTAAACTATTGTTCCAGGAGTTGATAAAAATGAAAGACAACATAAAAAGAAAACAAGCAGCAGCCATTAAATATAACATAGAAAAAGATAATGCACCTGTTGTCACAGCAACGGGCCGAGGCATAGTAGCGGAAAAAATCATAGAAAAAGCAATAGAAAGCGATATCGCAATTTACAAAGACGAAAGGCTGGTGAAAGAATTGCTCCAATTTAAAGTAGGCACAGAAATACCACCGGAATTGTATGAAATTGTAGCGGAAATTTTAGTTTTCATAGAAGGTATAGACAGGAAAAAAGGTTCATCTAAATATTTTATGTACAATTGAATGATGGTTTAACGATGGTTTAACAGTCGTTTAATGATAGTGAGTAATTGTATGGGTGGTCTGTGTCCTTGGGTCAGGAAATGGGGGGAAAACAATATGCCTGCTTTTAAATTAGATACAGAGAAATATAATAATTTATCAGTATCAGATATGGACTTTTTCTACCTGGCAAACAGTATTTTCCCATAGCTTAATATGTGGTCTAAAAACCCACTTTTATCACTGTTTTGTTCTATTAATATCGGTTCAATATCAGCGGCATCAATGTTTCTTCTAATTTTATAAAGTTGG
>JAAZJW010000028.1 GCA_012800145.1 Clostridiales bacterium
ATCATCAGCGAGTATTTCAATTAAATTCTTCATATCGTATTTCTCTTCCGGGTTTTCCGGTACAATTTCATCCAATTCAGGGACCATTTTATTGATGCTCCCCACCATATCAATTTCAGGCGCCGTCTCTAAATTGTTAGACGGTAAAAAAGAAAGCAATTTTTTAATTTCAAAGATACAGGCTTCATCATCTTTTGTAATAAAATGAGCAACCCCGCTGATTTCATTATGGGTCATAGCTCCGCCTAACTGCTCCATAGTCACATCTTCACCTGTTGCAGCCTTGGTAATCTGCGGGCCTGTAATAAACATTTGGCTTGTCTGATCCACCATAAACACAAAATCCGTCAATGCCGGAGAATACACAGCTCCCCCTGCACAAGGTCCCATGATTGCCGATATTTGAGGTATTACCCCGGAGGCTGTGGTGTTTCTGTAGAATATTTGTCCGTATCCTGACAAAGCGTCTACCCCTTCTTGGATTCTCGCTCCGCCTGAATCATTCATAGCAACTATAGGGGCACCCATTCTAAGGGCCAGGTCCTGAACTTTGTGAATCTTTTCCGCATGCACCTCCCCTAAGGAACCGCCCATAACGGTAAAATCTTGGGAATATGCATACACAGGTCTGCCATCTACCAAGCCATATCCTGTTACAACACCTTCACTTGGTGCATCCACATTTTTCATATCGGGTCTGATGCGTCTATCTTTAACAAAAACATCTAATTCCACAAAACTTCCTTCATCAAACAACAAATCCAGCCTTTCCCTGGCCGTCAACTTGCCCTTTGCATGCTGAGCTTCAACTCTCTTTTTACCACCCCCTCCTTCGATTTCAGCCCTGCGGCTTCGAAGTTCTTCTAATTTACTGTTGTCCATCTGTATTCCCCCCTAATTTATTTAACCTTTCTTTCCGATTAATCGAAGAGAACCATGCATATACTTCTTTTCACTTTTCTATTTTTCAGGATAAAACATACAAACAAACACTTACATTATATTATTATAAGTCATTTTATAGATTTTTCTTAACGGTTGCAACCAATTTTTAAAAAGTTTTTTCAACACCCCCTTCTCTTTTATAAAACCCATTATAAAAATAACTTCAGAGGGGAGCCTCCAAAGTTATTTCAAATATTCCGATTTTATATTGTTCATTCTTCCTTTTCATTATTTTCTGTTTCATCGATTTCGTCTCGTTTCTCTTTTTTATCCACACTATCCCCCAGGATTTCTTCAGCTTTTTCATCTTGGATCGATTTATATCTTTTGTTTCTCTTAATTCTGTTCATCTTTATTTGAACATCTTCAGGTGTGTCTTTTTCTTTAACTGTTACCTCACCGCTGAAGACCATTTCAAATTGTTCCGCATCCAGAGTTTCGACTATCAAAAGCGCTTGGGCTACAGCATGAAGTTTATCCATATTTTCTGACAACAGTTTTTCCGTTTTTTCATGTGCCTCGTCAACGATTCGTCTGATTTCCTTGTCTATCTCGGCAGCTATAGATTCCGAATAGTTCTTTGTAGAGTGGAAATCCCTTCCCACAAACACCTCTTCTTCACCGCCGAAGCTTATTGAACCGAGTTTTTCACTCATTCCATATTTTGTAACCATTGCCCTTGCAATTGAGGTCACCCTTTGCAAATCGTTTTGTGCTCCCGTACTTATATCGTCCAGTACAAGTTTTTCCGCCACACGCCCGCCCAAAAGATGCACTATGTTGCTTTCCATCTCTGTTTTGGTTGCAAAATGTCTGTCCTCCGTAGGCAGAATCATGGTAAATCCACCGGTTCTACCTCTGGGAATAATGGACACCTGATGCACCGGATCAGAATCCGGGGACAATCTGGCAACCACAGCATGACCCGCCTCGTGATAAGCTGTCAGCCTTTTTTCTTTTTCACTTATTACACGGCTCTTCTTTTCTATGCCTGCAATTACCTTTGTGATAGCCTCTTCTACAGTTGACATTTCTATAATCCTGTCACCCTTCCTTGCGGTAAGGAGGGCAGCCTCGTTCATAAGATTTTCTATATCGGCCGGCGTAAACCCGGGAGTTTGTCTTGCCAACACTTTTAGGTCTACATCTCTTGCCAAAGGCTTACCTTTAGAATGTACCCTCAATATTGCCTCCCTGCCCCTGATGTCCGGGAAACCCACCACTATCTGTCGGTCAAATCTGCCGGGTCTCAGTAATGCGGGGTCCAAAATGTCGGGTCTGTTGGTTGCGGCTACAATAATAACACCCTCATTTACACCGAAACCGTCCATTTCAACCAGTAATTGATTCAGGGTTTGCTCCCTTTCATCGTGTCCTCCGCCAAGTCCTGCACCCCTTCTCCTACCGACTGCATCTATCTCGTCGATAAAAATTATACAGGGCGAACTCTTTTTGGCCTGTTCGAAAAGGTCACGTACCCGTGAAGCACCGACCCCTACAAACATTTCCACAAAATCGGAACCACTTATACTAAAAAAGGGTACCCCTGCCTCACCTGCAACAGCCTTAGTCAAATATGTTTTGCCTGTTCCGGGCGGGCCTACCATCAGGACACCTTTTGGTATTCTGGCACCCAGTTCCATATATTTTTTCGGACTCCTTAGAAAGTCCACTATTTCCTGTAATTCTTCCTTCTCTTCATCCAGTCCCGCAACATCCTGGAATGTTATCTTTGTCTTTTCATCCTCTTTATACAACCTTGCCCGATTCTTTCCAAACGACATTACACGGCTCTTCTTTTCTATGCCTGCAATTACCTTTGTGATAGC
>JAAZJW010000029.1 GCA_012800145.1 Clostridiales bacterium
CTGAACGGTTATAATGTAAGACTCATCAGGGACAGTCATGAAAACATAGAGAATTATCCGATAAATTCTATAAGTGCGGCGATGTTTAATTTAGGATACCTACCACAAGGGGATCATTCGATTATAACCAGGCCAAGTTCCACCATTAAAGGCATCAAATCAGTGTTGAAACTTTTAAGAACTAGGGGTATAATATCTATAATTATATATTATGGGCATAGAGGAGGCATGGAAGAAAAACAACAGGTCCTAAATTTTGTAGAAAGTCTTTCAAATAAAGATTTTATCGTAATGAATTGTTGTTACATAAATCAGGAAAATAATCCGCCGGTTATTATCTTTATTGAAAAAAAATAGAAGGACCTCGTTTTCAAACAAAATAGTATAGAAACAAGCAATTTTAATAATTCTATATTGCATATAGCTAAATCTTATGTTATTGTATAATTTATATTATTTATAGGAGAGGAAAACGAATGGCTAAGATAAAAATTACGGAAACAGTGTTGAGGGATGCACACCAATCCTTACTAGCTACGAGGATGAAAACCGAAGAAATGCTGCCTATTGCCGAAAAAATGGACCAGGTAGGTTACTATTCGCTGGAGATGTGGGGTGGGGCTACATTCGACGCCAGCCTGAGATTTTTAGTCGAAGACCCTTGGGAGAGAATACGCAGTATAAAAAGAGTTGTTAAAAATACAAAACTCCAGATGCTTTTGAGGGGACAAAATATTTTGGGATACAAACATTATGCTGATGACGTGGTATCGGAGTTTGTTAAGAGGGCGATTTATAACGGAATAGACATAGTGAGAATTTTTGATGCACTGAATGATATAAGAAATTTGGAAACAGCAATAAGGACAACCCTGGAAGAGGGTGGGCATGCACAGTGTGCACTGTCTTATACCACTAGCCCGGCACATAATGTGGAATATTATATAAAAAGGGCAAAGGAACTGGAGGACCTGGGCGCGGATTCTGTTTGCATTAAGGATATGTCGGGGATACTGACCCCCTATGTGGCATTTGAGTTAATTACAGAATTGAAAAAAGTGATTAAGGTTCCTATACAGTTGCATACTCATTATACCAGTGGCATCGCATCGATGACCTATTTGAAGGCCATTGAGGCAGGTGTTGACATAGTGGATACAGCAATTTCTCCATTGGCGCTGGGAACATCTCAGCCTCCGACAGAACCATTGGTAGCTGCCCTGAAGGGGACCCAATATGACACGGGTCTGGACTTAGAGGCGCTCAACGAGATTACAGAATATTTCAGGCCTTTGAGGGAGAAATATTTAGAGGAAGGCTTAATCAATCCGAAGGTTTTAGGGGTAAACCCGAAGACCTTGATATACCAGGTTCCAGGTGGAATGTTGTCAAACCTTATATCACAACTCGAATCCCAAAACAGATTGGACCTTTTTGATGAGGTACTCAAAGAGGTTCCAAGGGTTAGGGAAGACTTGGGTTATCCTCCATTGGTAACTCCCACGAGTCAAATAGTGGGTACCCAGGCGGTATTTAACGTTATTACCGGTGAGAGGTACAAAATGGTGCCAAATGAGGTTAAGGATTATGTCAGAGGCCTATATGGGCAACCGACGGTACCCATTAAAGACGAAATCAAGCGAAAAATTATAGGAGATGAAGAGGTAATTTCGTGTCGTCCGGCTGATTTAATAAAACCCCAATTACAATCCATCAGAGAAGAAATGAAGGAATACTTGGAACAGGAGGAAGATGTACTCAGTTATGCATTATTCCCACAGGTTGCGATGAATTTCTTTAAAAATAGATGGGCGGATAAATATAAAATAGAAACAACATTGTATAACGAAAAAGAAAAAACCCATCCCGTATAAAAAATTAATGGCCCCTATATAATGTAGGGGTTTTTATTATGGAAAGCGTAAAGTCCTGTATGCAACCATTATGTGCAGGAACTCTATCTGTTCGGTTCAGTTGTCACGGTGTTTTATGATATAATTATAGGTGCATAAATTTAGATTTAGTAAAAATACGAATTTAGAAAAAAAATCGGTCTATTGAGGCTTGAAATCGTGAGGAGGTAGCTCATGCGTATTTTGGTTACTAACGATGACGGTATTTTTGCTGAGGGAATATATAAACTTGCGAAACATATGCAAAATAACGGGGAGGTGCTGGTTGTCGCCCCGGACGGTGAAAGAAGTGCTACCGGGCATGCCATTACAATGCGTAGTCCCTTGACGGTAAAAAAGGTTAAATTTTTTGATACGGAAATCGAAGCCTATTCAATAAACGGGACGCCTGCAGACTGTGTGAAAATGGGAATCGAAGCATTATTTAAAACCAGAAAACCGGATGTGGTTATTTCAGGCATTAATGATGAACCTAATTTGGGAACTGATGTAATCTATTCCGGTACTGTTTCAGCTGCCGTAGAGTCAGCCATTATGGACATCCCATCAATCGCGGTATCGATGGGTAGCTATGAAGCGAGCCAATTTGATGACGCTGCACAATTTACTTCAAAGTTACTCAAAAAGATTATGCAAAACAACAAATTGCACAACATAGTGGTTAACGTTAACTATCCGGATAAGCCCAAGAACGAGATTAAGGGTGCAAAAATAACCACATTGGGAATAAGGAAATATGATAACGCATTTATTGAAAGGAAGGACCCCTGGGGCAATGTATACTACTGGATGTCAGGTACGGTACGGGAGATGGAACAGAATCCTGATAGTGATATTATGGCAGTTAATGAAAACTATATTTCTATTACGCCGATACATTTTGATCTCACTAATTTTGAACATTTCAAGGAACTGAAAAAATGGGATATTTATAAATAGCACTGTAGTTTATTATTTAAATTGTGCTATGGCTACCAATAAAAACACCTCATTGGGTTCTATAATTTAATCTAAAGGATAAAATAAAAATAGGGTGATTGGCTATTATGCATGGAAATAAAAGAGATCTGATTAATCAAATACAAAGAAGGTTTTCCGAATTTAGTAAAAGCCAAAAATTAATTGCTCGGTACATTATAGAGAACTATGATAAAGTGGCCTTTATGACAGCATCTAAACTTGCCGATGAGGTCGGCGTCAGTGAGTCAACAGTTGTCAGGTTTGCCAATGCCTTGGGGTTTGATGGTTATCCGCAACTTCGGAAAGGTCTGGAGGAAATCATAAAAATAAAATTAACTACCGTCCAACGTGTGGAAATGGCCGGTGAGTATTCGGATGGGGGTTCGGTGCTAAAAAAGGTGTTGGGGGCCGACATTGATAACATCAGGTCCACATTAGAAAACATAGATTATGAGATTTTTCAGCAGGTGATAAAAAAAATATGCGGGGCTGAAAAAATATATATAGTCGGTTTGAGGAGCTCGATGGCCCTTGCTGATTATTTCGGTTTTTATTTAAACTTGATTTTGGATAATGTTAAAATAGTTCATCATGGTATCATCAATATTTTTGAGCAGGTTTTCAGAGTATCTAAAACAGATATAGTTATAGGGATGGGGTTTCCCAGATATTCTGTGCAAACAGTAGACGCATTGTCATATGTAAGGGAACAAGGGGTAACAATTATAGGTATAACTGATAGTTTGTTGTCTCCAATAGCAAGCCTGGCAGATTATACTTTAACTGCCAAAAGTAATATGGTATCGTTTGTTGATTCATTGGTGGCACCTCTAAGTTTAATAAATGCCTTGATAGTAGCGGTGGGAATGTGCGAAAAGGAAAAAATAACTGAACATTTTAATACACTTGAGGAAATCTGGAAAAAATATAATGTTTATCAGGAAAGAAATCAGGGCTGATAAACAGGGGGTGATTATAATGAAAAAGTTATATTTGGTTAGGCATGGACAAACATCATGGAATTTGGAGGGCAGAACCCAGGGAAATAAAAATTCCAGTTTAACTTCCCTAGGGGTTCAACAGGCAAAAAAATTGGGGAGATATTTTGAAGATATTGAATTGGATGAAATTTTTTGTAGCCCTCTGGAGCGTGCCCACCTTACAGCACAAATTATTGCAAATACAAAAGGCCTGAGCTGTAAATTGGACAATAGATTGGTTGAGATGAATTTTGGAGAATGGGAAGGACTGACCCGCCCGGAAATTAAAGAAAAATATCCTGATGTTTTTAAAACCTGGATGGAAGAACCGCATCTTGCAAATATACCAAAGGGTGAAACCACGGAAATTGCACAAAACCGCATAATCGAATTTGTCGATGATAAAATCATGAAATCCGAAAAAAGTACAATTCTGGTAGTCAGCCATGGCACGATAATCCGTTTACTTTTACTCAATGTTCTCTCTATGGAGTTAAAGCATTATTATAAATTAAAATTGGGAAACGGTTCTATTAATTTGGTGGAATTCAGGCATTATGGGCCTGTTCTAATTAAGTATAACGACACATGCCATATGGATATAATTATATAAGAGGTAATATATAACTCATAAGAATGTTTATAATTTTAAATGTTGTGGGGAATGCGGTCAATGGGCAACAAAAAGGTATTATCGAGGCAAAAAGAACGCTTTTTTACAGAAAAACTCATTATCATTACTGTTATGTTTGTATTCGCTCTATTAATTGGGTTCAACACAGTAAGGGTGTATAGTCAATGTATCAGGGCACATTTTTTTGAGTTCAGTGCTACTGGCCCCGGAGATAACACATCAACCCAAGGGACTATAGAGATTGCAATTAAGGGAAATAAAACGTATCCAATGTTAGAAATAATTATAAATGGTGAATTATTTGATTATGAATTTGAGGAAAATAACCAAGCTATAATAACTGTTTGTGACGGAGATGTAATACAGGTAAATGGCTCCATGTATGACGATAATATCAGAATTGAAATAAAAAACATGTCCGCGAATATAAACAATGTGTTGGGTAATAACCATATAATCCTGAGAAGGGATATCAATACCTTAGCTGTAATAAAAATATAGAAAACTTGTAGAATATTAAAAATTAATGTATAATTTCCTTTAGAAGTGTAAGGGGCGAGTATGTTCAAGATAACCACCTAAACTGGTGGTTAAATCTATTCTAAGGGGGCATAGAGTGTATGCAGATTGCAGTGGACGGGCCTGCAGGTTCCGGCAAGAGTACAATTGCTAAGAAAATTGCTGAATATTTAAACATAACATATATAGATACAGGTGCGATGTACAGGGCTCTTACATATAAGGTCTTGGCAAACAACGTGAATGTTCGAGATGAAGATGCAATAATTAAACTGGCGCAGGAAAGTGATATCAGATTTTTTTTGGGCGATGTCTATTTGGATGATAAAATAGTTAACGAAGAAATTAGGCTTCCCGAAGTAAATAAAAGTGTTTCCTATGTTGCCAAAATTCCTCAGGTAAGAAGGATCCTGGTTGATACACAGAAGAAAATAGCCCTCGGCCAGGATGTGGTGATGGACGGAAGGGATATAGGAACACATGTTCTCGATAACGCAGATTTAAAAATTTTCCTAACAGCAACTGTTGAACAGAGAAGTTACAGAAGATATAAGGAACTTAAAGATAAAGGGTTTAATGTGAATCTTGATGATGTAAAAAAAGATATAATAAACAGGGACAAAATTGACAGGGAAAGAAAATTCTCGCCGTTAGCTAAGGCAGACGATGCGGTTGTTATAGATACAACAGATCTATCTGTGGAGGATGTTATGAACAAAATAGTTTCAATACTGGAGGAGGGGAAGTAGAATAATGCTGTTTTATAGGATTGTAAAGAGTTTTGCGGGGTTTTTACTTTCCCTAGTTTACAGAATAGAGATCAGAGGGAAAGAATATATTCCAAAAGAAGGCAGGGGCGTGGTGTCTTCCAACCATTTCAGTTTAATGGATCCTATTGTTATCGCAGCACTTTTACCGAGAAAGGTTAACTATATGGGAAAAGAGGAGCTATTTTCTAATAGACTTTTTGCTTCAATTTTAAATAAATTAGGGGTATTTCCTGTGAAGCGGGGCGGTGCTGATATTGGAGCAGTAAAAACAGCGTTAAAGATTTTAAACAATGGGGAGATTTTTGGTATATTTCCTGAAGGGACCAGAAGTAAACAGGGTGAAATTTTAAAAGCAAAACCCGGTTTAGCTATGGTTGCAATTAAAACAAAGAGCCCTGTTATACCGGTGGCTATTACGGGAAATTATAAACCTTTTAGTAAAATAAAAATAATGATAGGAAAACCTATAGACTTATCTGATTATTATGGGAAAAAGGTTTCTACTGATGAGTATCAAAAGTTAAGCCAAAACATATTAAATGTGATTAGAGAACTGGCAATTTAGTGAAATATGGGTTTATTTGCAATTAATAAAGGATTTTCATGTTTTATGTAGAATTATTGCAGAGTTGATTATATAATCAAACATATGGGAGGATATAGATGAAGGTTATTGTAGCAGACCACTCCGGGTTTTGTTTTGGGGTAGAAAGAGCCATAAAGATTGCTTTTGGGAAATTAGATGAC
>JAAZJW010000030.1 GCA_012800145.1 Clostridiales bacterium
CGCTTCGCTCAGGATGACATTTTTCACACAGTCTGTCGGGGCCATATGTTTTTACTTATTTCTTTGGAATATTTTATTTCCTACTAAGATTTACCATATCATAGATAACTTAATTTTTCCACTGTTGGAATTAATTATTCTTAGTCACCCCCGCCATATTATTTAACAGCAACTGCTTTTTTAATCATGAATTTATTCAAGGAATTAATGCCACCTGCTGTGGAAATTATCTTAAACAATTCTTCCTTATTACTGTTGTCCCACCACGAACCTGCTAAAGTTTTAACATTTGTATCTCTGAATGCTTCGGGGAACATGGGTGTGGAAGCACCTACCATTACTATGTCCCTTGCCTTTGAGCATATTTTTAACAGGTCATCTATAGTATGATTTATCATAGTGGTTCCGGTCAGTATTACAACATCACACTTAGGTAAAAGTTTAGCCTGATCTTTCATCGGGTAAACATTTTCTATTTCCTCCCCAAATTTGGAAACTGCTATATCAAAAATTATAAGGTTTTTACTCCCCTTAGGGAATTTAGCGGCGATAGAGGGAATAAAACCTATCATACCAACAGTATCTTCAGGCAGTATTTCAACACCAAAAGACGATTTAAAGGTTTCTATGTCTGATAAATCCTGACTGCGGGATGCCGCTGTTAACACCGCCATTCCCACACCCCTTTGGGCATCATCGGTTCCGCGTTTCGCCAGTTCGGCTACCTCCACAGCATCCTTGCCTATAACATCCCGGGCAAAAGAAAATGACGAGCAGCCGGGGGGCAGATGTTCTCTTAATGTATATGAAATACCTATGTCCCCATTATCAAGCTCGACTGCAATTAGGGCCAAACCTATTACAAGGTCTTTAACAGTCCTCTTCTCCAAATATGGTGCGGCCGTTTCCAAAACTTTATCAATAATCATGAATGTTCAACCCCCCAATGTTGTTTCCCTTAATGAAATTTTAGCAGAAATTCCCCCGCTTGTAAACGGGGGAATATGTTACAGTGCCGGTGCTATACAGACACTTCTGCCTATTTCGTCAATATTATATAAATGTAAATCAATACCGTACATGGACCGAAGAAAACCTTCGTCCAATACCTCCCTGTAGGTTCCGAAGGAAAAATTCCCATTCCTATCAAAAGCAGCTATCTTGGTTTTAAGCAAAAGCGCCTGGTCCGGATTATGAGTAGTGAATACAACGCCGTATCCCTTCCGCGCCATTTCCTTTATTATTTTCAACACCTTTATCTGGTTTCCGCAATCCAAATGTGCCGTGGGTTCATCCATTAAAATAATTTTTGGCCTCTGGGATATTGCACGAGCGATACTCACCTGCTGCCTCTCGCCACCACTGATTTTCGTGTAGGCCTTATGAGAAAGATGGGAAATCTTCATCTGGCTCATTGCATCCCTGGCTATAGAATAATGTTCGTCCTTTGGTCTTTCAAAGGTTCCCAATCGCGGAGCACAGCCTGTAACAACGTACTCCAGAACTTCATAGTCAAAAGAAGGCATAATTGTTTGCGGTACATAACCGATGGTCCTTGCTATATCCTGAGGCGACATCTTGTTCATATCTTTGCCGTCAACTAATATCCTACCTTTTGTAGGGGTTATCAAGTTTGCAATACAATTCAGGAGAGTCGTTTTTCCTATGCCGTTGGGACCTAATATGCATATAACTTCCCCGGTTTTTATCGTAAATGAAACGTTGTTAAATAATTCCTTAAATCCGCTGTAGGCATAACTTAATTCCGATACCTCTATTTTTGTTTCTTCCTTCATTACTATCACTCCCTAGAAAACCCTCATTATTTACAGATTGTGCAACAGTTGTCACCTGGGTAAAATAAACAGATTCCAAGTATCTAAAATGCGAATCCCCCGCATTATTTACTTCAATCCCATTTGCTCAAGGGTGAATGTTTTTCCGTAAACCAGGTTGTAAAATTCATCTGCATCTTTCTTCAAATCATCCAAGGAATGGAGATCAGGATGGAGGTTATGAGTTGCCCAACTCACTCCAAGGGCTACTGATGCCGTCGGATAATCCCATGGTTCCAAGGCGGACGGGAATTCATATATCGCTTTATTCTTAATCGCCTTAATACCGCTCCAAGCGGGGTCTTTCAACAG
>JAAZJW010000031.1 GCA_012800145.1 Clostridiales bacterium
CCTTTTTCCGGTACTAATCCTATATAGACCGTTTTTGTATCCTGATCCCAGCCCACCTGTTTCCCCAGGCTTTCACTAATCGCCCTCACCGGCAGGTATGTGGTACCATTGTAGATAAAAGGTTCTACAGTTCGCCCATCAGCATCTTTTGGGTCAATTTTAATGCCATCAATTACGATTTTAATATCAGAGTAGGTAACTGATATGCTTTCTTGAATTGATTTTGCTAAAGATGGATTTAAAATAAAACTGAATAGAATCATCATAACTACCCCGATAACAATACCTTTAATTCTCTCTCTTTGCAATTTAATCCCCTCCATATGTTTGAAATTTTTGAACTGTTGCATTTAATTTTGATAAACTATCGTGTGCATAATTCCCCCCGCTTCCCCTGTTTTTAATATTATCAATATGTGCTTCCTTGACCTGTTCACCGGCATGGGCATATTATTATTATATTTTATATCTTTTTCTAATTTTATCATTATGCTCCAATATGTTGTTATAAGCCAATACACTTAATTTCGACAAACTGTTTGATTTTTCCTCTATTTTTTCTCCTGAATAAAATTATATAGCAAGGATGGCATAATACATTTTCCAGCGAATGAATTCGCCTCTACAAACACTGTATTCTGCCATTAGAATACCAGGAGGAAATCCCCCGGCGCATTGTTAAATTACATTTTATTGTTTATGGTAAAACCACGGGGACAGGTGCCACCATATAATTATCTCCAGAACCTGGCCCACTGCCCCCACCCATTCTTACCCTTTCAAATTTTCCTATATCAAATACTGTTTTAAAAAAACTATTTCCACTGGCAATTTTATAAGCTGAGTCTTTAAATGTAATGCACAATAATAATAGCTTTATTCCTCCAAGCAGAAAAGGAACTGATGCGGTTAGGTAAATATGCAAAGACATACAAAAAACCCCCCTAACAAATTTTAATTTTTATAAACTGTTACTTTATCTAATTTTGTTACCACCCAAACGCCCACTGCGGTTCGAGTTTATTTTAGGATCACAAAAAGCCACAGGATCTGTTCCCGCAGCTTTTGCATATGGCAAAGAAACACCTTATGGCAAAGTGTATTGCACAAATTCAAATCTGTTTTTATCTTGCAACTAAATTATATGCTAAATTATTCACCCAATGTGGAATAATAGAACCGTATAAAGAGTTTGTTTTCAGGTATATAAATGATAAGATTACATGTGTTATAAATAAGTCAAAAATCCACCCTAGAAACACGGGGGAACGTCAGGCTGTGTGAAAAAGCACCCTTCTCGCTTTTTGTCATTGCTATGAAAATCGTAGGGGTGGACGACCCTGTCCACCCGCGGGCAGACAGAGTCGTCTGCCCCTACAAAAAACAATGTTTTCATTTATCGTGGGCTAGTACATGTAAATTCTGAGTGTAGCGAAGAACCTCGTTTTTAGGCCATTTGAGATCCTTCGCTTCGCTCAGGATGACATTTTTCACACAGTCTGACGTCCCCTTGTTTGTGAACACCCCTCGTCCGGCCCCAAACTTCTAGTCCTTTACAAAGGTATTTTAACAGTTTTATCGTACGGTTGTGTATAAGTCATCCTTTCTATGCTCAGTTCGTAATTTTCCCCTTCCCCCGGAAAGCACAATGTTCTGGTATGAATTATGGTTCCATCTTCTAACTTTTCCAAATCACTATCAATGGTTTCCTTAAGGCTTATTCTTTCCCCATCTATCACAAGTCCCACCCTTGTCAAAATGATATCTTCCCTTGTAGAGATAGTAACATATGTGCTTCCGCTTGATTTGTACATGTTGTTTATTTTTATATTTTGCTCCAAAATCTCAATGTTTTGTTCAGACTTGTCCCCTTCAATATGAATCCTTTTATTGACATCCCTATCTACAGAAAAGCTTTTTATAAACAATTCTACAGACTCTAAATTTTCGGGCAAGGCATCAAAATCACTATGAAACCTAATTCCTTTGATATCCGTACTCATCCCCCCGCCCTGATAAGGCACTTCATTTCCGTTTGCTATCAATCGTATATCTATATTATTAGGGCGAATTCTCTCTCCCAGGATTTGGTCCCTTGCTAATTCGACAATATTTTGTATCGAACCGTGCAAAACCGTCTTTGTAGGGGACGCTGAAATATGTCCCAGATGAATTTCGGTATTACCATTTTTTATGGTTTTGTTTATGTTTTGCTTCAATATACTTCCCATTGCCTTATTGGCATCTATTTTGAAACTAATCTGTCCCGTTTCTCTTATCTTATCTTCTGTCATATCGAGTTCCAGCCTCAATGTTTTTTCAAATATGGAAGGTTTTTCGAAACTATGGATCCATTTTATTTCTGTTTTTTCATCATTTATTATCCCATGTCCGGACTGCGGACTGTATTCCCTGAAAAATCCTTTTATAAACATATGAATATTAGGGGCCTTATCTACCTCCCCCTTTGGATCATTTATCGTATAAAAAACCAACAGCTGATTTTCATCAAGCATTATTCCATCCAAAATAACGGTTAACCCGTTTTCAAAAGTATAGTCCTTTTCAACAAGCTGTCCTCTGCCCAACTCATTAAGCTGTTTTAGGGTTCCGTTCATCACCTGATTGTATCCCAAAAGCCTTTTTCCGTAATACGCAAGGGAACTGAGGTTGTATCCTACTATCAATATGAGGATACAAGCCACGGCCAATACAGCTTTCCGATTCGCCCTTTTAGGCTTGACCGGGGATTTGTCTTCCAGGGCTTTGTACAATTTTTCCTCCAGTTCTTCAGGGACTTCCATATTATCCATGTCTATCTTACCCTTATCCAGAATCCTTTCAATTTCTCTCATAACCATCACCCCCCAGGCTTTTCTTTAAACTTTTAAGACCTGTATGAATCCGTGATTTTACCGTTCCAACAGGTATCTTCAAAATACGGGACATGGTTTTGTAATCCAAACCCAAAAAATATCTGAGCCTTATGACCTCCCGATGTTTTTCGTTTAATTTTGACAAATGTTCCCCCAATATGATTTTGTCTTCATTTTCCTTTAGTTCAGCCACGCAACCGTGATCCTTAATAGCATCCAGACGAACAAGTTTGCTTCTGTCCTTTAGGAGTTTCTTGCAACGGTTGACTAAAATGGTTTTACTCCAACTGTAAAAGGTTTCCGGTTTTTTCAGTTGATGAATTTTTTCGTATAAAGTTATGATCATATCGGCCATTGCATCTAGGGAGTCTTCTTTGTTCCTCATATATACAAAGGCTAATTTATAATAATCCGATTGTTTATCCATAATGAGTCGCACCAGAGCATCTTTGTCCCCTTGTTTTGCCCTTCTGACGAGTGTTTCCATGTCCATATTAACACCCTCTCTCATATATAGGAGTATTTTATCACTGAAAAGGTTCATTCTTTATCAGAATATAAATTAATTTTTAAAAAACCAACAATAAAAAAGCAGTCTAGCTGCTTTTTCATAATTTAATCTGTTATATTAGTAAATAATCTAATCCTGCCGGATGGTCGCAAATAGCTTCCACCATGGGTTTTTGTGACAAATTAGGTACGTCAGACTGTGTGAAAAATGTCATCCTGAGCGAAGCGAAGGATCTCAAATGGCCTAAAAACGAGATTCTTCGCTACACTCAGAATGACAAAAAGCAAGAAAGGTGCTTTTTCACACAGTCTGACGTCCCCTTTTGTCACCCGTCAACAAACAAAGTTATTTGTTCTCCTCTTGCCTAACAAAGAAGTACGTCCCTGTAACCAAAAATATGACGGTCATTATAATAACTATGGCCATAGAAAACCATGGATTAAATAATACAACGCTATTATATCCGGTTGTTCCCGCATAAAATGCTACACGGGCTAAATCAAGGCTGTATGTCATTGGTAGTATCCGACTAATTGTATATAGTATACCACTAGAATGTGTAACGGGGATTATTGCCCCGCTAAGAAAGATTTGGGGCATAACTATTGAAACAACAACCATATTTGCAGTACGTTCATTTTTTACAAAAGCGATGATCATAGTTGCTGTTGCTCCGGCAGACAGGCAAATTAAAGGCGCCACTGTTAGAAAGGAAAGAAGTTGCCATATGCTGAAGCGTATACCCATTAAAAGCCCCACAACAATTGTAGCAATAAGTTGAATTTTAGCAACCGCCGAGGCACCGATTATTTTGCCTATAACAATGGAATAGCGTGAAATTGGTGAAACCATGAGTTCCTGTGTGAAATCATCACTACGATCTTGCACAATGGAGGTGACCCCTTCTGTCGTCATCATAAATAATGTATTAACCATCATGCCAACCAATATAAATGTTCCATATTCAAATCCGGAACCAATCAACATATTTTGTTGAATCGTGCCACCAAGCATACCCATAAAGATAAGTGGCATTGCAAATCCTAGAATAATTCTTCCAGGAGATTTGACTGTTAGTATGATATCCCTTGCGGCAATAGTAACTAAAGCATTAATTTCCCATAACAATTTATTTCCTTTTGAAATCATTGTTCTGTTCTTCATATTAAGGCACCCTCGATTTATTCAAAAATTCAATATAGGCATCTTCCAATGATGGTTTAGTAATTTTCAGAACTGTTAGCTTTGTGTCCAACTTAGAGATTATCTCTTGGGTTGAATATTTAGTGAAATCACCAACAAATAAATGTTTTCCCTTACGATAAGATATACCTAGCCCATTAAGTTCATTTTCTAGTTTTGTTTGATCACCTGCATCCAACACAAGTTCCTCCCGTAGAAATCTGGATTTCATTTCGTTAGGGGAACCTAACATTGCAATTTCTCCATCATTTATAATACATACCCTATCCACATGCTCTGCCTCATCAATATAGTGTGTGGTTAAAAATATCGTGGTTCCATGTTTTTTTCTAATTTCGTTAATATAGTTCCACAAAGAACGGCGGCTTACAGCATCCAACCCCTGTGTAGGTTCGTCTAAAAAAAGTATATTCGGGGTATGGATAAGACTGCGAACAATCTCAAGTTTACGTTTCATGCCACCGGATAGGTTCTTTACCGGCTGAAACAAGCTGTCTTTAATACCAATAATTTCAGCCAAATCCATAACCTTATTTTTATATGATCCGGGCATCATTTTAAAGGTGGGCCGATATGCATACATATTATAGAGGCAGGCGTGAAATCGGATGTTGTTTTCTGCAGTCAGATTTTCATCCAGGCTTGCTTTTTGAAATATAATACCAATGTTTTGGCGGATTTGTTGGGGCTGTGTATCAAGATTATAGCCTGATATTCTGACATATCCACTTGTTTTAGCAAGGGTTGTAGTCAGTATAGAGATTGTAGTTGTTTTACCTGCCCCATTGGGCCCAAGAAAGGCAAAGAATTCTCCTTCCCCTATTGAAAAACTAATACCGTTAACAGCAGGTTTTTTCGCTTTGTTATACTGTTTAGTAAGATTGTCTACTTCAACAATTAGACCCATAGAAATACCCCCGTTTAATTTTATAACTATATTTTGTAACCATAAATTAAACCAAAATTAAATGCAGTTTAAAAGGTTTAATCAGATAGTCATCCATTCCAGCCCTAAGGTTCCTAAAGCTACAATCAATACCTTATTCACGGTCTCGTACTTCCCTTTTCAAATCATTTCGTGTGGGGAAACATTTTGACCTGTGGTCCCGACATTTGTCACCGTTTATGCATCAGTCATGAGCCTGCTTAAAATTTCAAGGTATTCGTTAAATTCCTTCAGGGTATCATTTTCAAAATGGCCAATGTCGTGAATGCCCTCCCTCAACTTGTTTATTGTTTTATTAACGTATGAATCAAAAAACCAAAATATAATATTAACAGCCTTTTCAGTGTCTATGTCCTTTCTGAAATTGCTTAAATCGATATTTTTCAGAAGTAACTCGTAAGCCTTTTCAGACATCAAAGAATATTTTCTCTTGATTTCATTTTTTACTTCCGGTGATTCTTCAGCGCTTATCTTCATTAGAAAGTTGAATTTTTGAGGCTCCTTTATAAACATTTTGATTTTATAAATGTTCCATTGAAAGATCCTATTAAATAAATCTTTTTCACTTTTATCTAAAAAATCTACAAGATTTTCCATAAAATCATTAAAAGCTATATCTACAAGGTATAGGTATAGGTTTTTCTTACTCTTGAAATAATAAAAAAGCATTCCTTTTCCTATTCCCGCATTTTTAACTATCCTATTTGTTGATGCGCTTTTATAGGAATGTCTTGAAAATTCTTCTATTGCAGCATTTAATATTGTATCTTTTTTTTCATCCCCCAGATTATTGAATGTGCTATTCATCTGTTCACCTATCCTTTTATATTCTAATCCTCTATATTTACAGTGCCATCAAATCCGTTAACAGTAACCATCTGACCCGTTTTGATTTTACTAAGCACACCTAAAACTCCAACAACAGCCGGGATTCCATATTCCCTTGCTACGACTGAACCATGGGAGATGGCCCCACCTCGCTCCATTATAAGACCGCCGGCAGTCAGGAATAGTGGTGTCCATCCGGGATCTGCGGAAGGCGCTATTAAAATTTCGCCCGGCTTGATCACAGCATCTGTGGGGTTCAGAATAATCCGGGCACGTCCCGTTATTATCCCGGGCGAGGCAGGAACGCCCTTTAATACATCAGCACTATTATTTACTGCTGTAAATTTAGGGCTTGGTACAGTTCCGTCAGATAACAAAACCATTGGGATACCGGTTCTGGTCATTTCATTTTCATAGTATAGCGTAATATCCTCTACTAAGGGTTTCAGACATTCCCCATTAATACCCCTGAGAATACTGTCTATTGTAAGGAAAAATATATCATCCTTCTTATGAAGCAACCCATTATCCGAAAGGTGTTCACCAATAATAAGAAGTATTTCTCGCACCTTACTGTAAATCGAGGTCATTTGTGTTTTCCAAACCTCTCTTCTGCCTATGAGCGATCGAGCCCTGTTGAGTAAAAATCGAACAATATGAGCCCGTAACTTGCTTTTTTTTCCCGCTCTTTGGATAAGCGCCTGTAAAACCCCTTCCCCCTCTTTGATTGAATTTGCAAAGATAAAATCCGGTGATTTGCTTGAATCTTCCAACCGTACATAATTAACTATAACATTGATTATATGTCGTGGATCTTCTCGCCAACGTGGCAATCCCAAGTCAATTTCTGAAACCGCCCTATCCCCGTAAAATGAAAGAAATTCATCCAAGGATTTTTGTAAGGCCTTCGGCAAGATTTTCATGTTATACCTAATAAGCAGGTCATCCTGCCCCAAACTTGTAATTGTATCCATGGAGTCTTTGTCGGATTTTATTTGCTTTGCCGCATCCCAAATAGCCAATCCCATTTCGGTAGTAGGATTATTTGGTATACCCTTTAGCACTGATTGAAGCTCATCCTCACCTGCTAAACCCTTAAGAAATAATTTTGCCATCTCAAAAGCCGCATAACCGGCCACAGCTTCAGAAAACCCCAACACAGGAAGCTGGAAAGCCCAATTTCTAATAAGCCCTTGGACGTGAGCTAGTAGGGTTTCACAGGGAGAAGTTAAATCAATATTCTCATTCAATATCTTTTCAAACCCAGCATTGATTCTAATCCTTGTTTTATTTGGATTAATAAATGCCCTAAGGGTAGTAACAATAAAATTAGTTTTCATAAGTGGTGTAAAAACAATCTTTACAATATTCCATATAGGCGTTTTTTCAGGATTCAGTCTATCATCATCCGCCAACCTATTCCAAATTGCTGCTGAATAGTTATCTATTTCCGGAACAAACCTATCTAAAAGTTTTCTTCCCTGAACACTTTTGACTATGGGAGTTATATCATAGAAGAACCTTAGACCTGCCTCTACCACAGGGGGAAATTCTTGTTCCTTTTTATCTAACTCAATATTCCATAAACGCTTCGCTACAGCTGATACAATTATCCTGTAGGCCTCTATCCCCATTGGTGTTATAGGTCTTATCATACCTTCATCAACGGTGGCCGATACATATACCCTGATGGAATCTTCCTTTGACGGTGCATTATCAGGCAGCGGATAAAGTGTTGTGATAGGCCTGGATTGCAGGATCCATATATTATCATTTTTATCTAAGGCCCATTCTATATCCTGTGGGCGGCGATAATGAGCCATGATTTCATTCCCTGTTTCAACTAAAAGCTTTATTTGAGTATCATTCAGACAGGGTGTTCCTTTGCTATTTTTTATCTTCAGTCCCCCTATGCCGCCTTCGGGCATCGCTTCTGTTACCAGTCTCTCATTGCTTATATTTTGATTTATTATGGTCCCGGTTAAATTATTTACCGTAAAACTATCAGGGTTTGTAACCCCTGACACCACTGATTCCCCAAGTCCGGGATTTGCTTCAATTACTGATTCGGTTCTTTTTCCGGTTAAGGGATTAGCGGTAAATAACACACCTGCAACTTTTGAAAGGATTAATTTTTGTATAACTACAGAAATCCCTACGTCATTATGATTTATATTATTTTTCATCCTATAAATAACAGCCCGATCGTTCCAGAGAGACATCCAACAATTTTTAATAGCTTCCATAAGTGCATCTTTACCTATGATGTTTAAAAAGGTATCTTGCTGGCCGGCGAAACTTGCATCTTCAAGATCCTCGGCGGTGGCTGAGGAACGTACGGCCACGGGGTATTCATCATGTGCAAGTGAAATATATTCCTTTAAAATATTTTCTCGAAGCTTTTGTGGAAATTTTATTTTGTTAAGCCTCCCACGAATATTTTTACAAATTCTTTTAATGTCATCAGGTAGATCAATGGCCAAATCAGAAAGCTGATCTATTAACTCTTCAATACCGGTATCTTTAATGGATTCATAATATGCATTGGTAGTAATAATAAATCCATTGGGGACATTAAACCCGGCCCTTGTAAGTTCACCAAGATTTGCTCCCTTACCACCTACTAGTGGGTGCAATTCCTTACTAGATTCCTTAAATGTGACAATATATGGTTTTTCTTTAGCAATAAATTTCTTGTTGGTATCCATAACATCCCTCCTGTTGACCACATGGTCCAATCCTAAACAAAATTTATAGACCGTGTGGTCTATATCTAATATGGTACCATTCACTTATGAAAATGTCAACTGGACAAACACGCAAACACGGGGACAGCAGACTGTGTGAAAAATGTCATCCTGAGCAAAGCGAAGGATCTCAAATGGCCTAAAAACGAGATTCTTCGCTACACTCAGAATGACAAAAAGCGGGAAAAGTGCTTTTTCACACAGTCTGACGGTTCTCCTGTTTGAGTCCTTTTTTAAACCTTCACTTTATGGATCCTGTGAATGGTGAAGCCGGCAAGCCTTGATAACTGTCTCAACAAACACGGGGACGGTTCTCCTGTTTGAGTCCTTTTTTAAACCTTCACTTTATGGATCCTGTGAATGGTGAAGCCGGCAAGCCTTGATAACTGTCTCAA
>JAAZJW010000032.1 GCA_012800145.1 Clostridiales bacterium
AGTCCGTTTAAATGGTCTACCAGTTCATTATAATCATCCACAAATTCCTTTACTTTGTCAAATATGCCGTTTACATCGGTTTCTACTTTGATTGTTACTATTTTGTCCACTTCGGCCGACTGCAATTGATAGTTTACGCCGAATATTGAAAAGTTATTGGAGGATTGTGTAATTTCATCTCCATTGAATTTGATTTCTGCATCTTTGCCTGTTACACCATTTTCCCCTAGAACATCATTTTCCGCACCGAAAATTTCACTTGCAAGATTTCCCTCTGTAGCGCTTATTTTAATAATTTGATCCGCACCTTGTTCCTTGGTTGTAATCATCAGTTTACCAAGGTTAGCATCATAAGCCGCCCTGAGACCCAAATTCTTGCCATCCTCATCTACTGCATTGTTAATTTGTTTAACTACATTATTAATAGAATTATTGGCCTTTGTTATACCATTTTGTAGGCCCAACTTTGTTTCTAACTTCAGTTTTCCTTCTTCACCGGGGTCTGGGGTAGACGATTCTATTGTTATGTTATTTTTTGATCTAAAGGTTAATTTACCATCTTCATTAATTACCTTAACTCCTGATTCCTCTGCTTCACCTATAGCCCCTTGTATATAAACAGCCAAATCTTCTATATTTCCAAATTCTTCTTCTAATTTTACCTGTTTACCGTTAATGCGTAAGGTCAGGCTATTGTTTTCTGTTATATTGCCTTCTTCATCCTTCTTGATAGAAAAATCTAAAGTAGTAACCTCTTCACCTGTTACCTTGGCATTTTCCAGTTTAATCTCCGCACTTCCTATGGCTGTAGTTATCTCGAAAGAAGCTATATCACCATCCCAATTAAATCTATCACCATCTAAAATATCTTTTAAATCTCCGCTTATGACACTGGCTACCTCAGCCAACTGTTCCACTTTAATTTTGTATGTCCCTTCCATAGCATTTGCCACGGCTGTAGCCTTGATAATATCTTCATCACCGGAACTTACTTTTTTTACCCAATCAAAATTTTGAGCAGAGTTACTCAACAGCACGCCGGTGTTGGTTGTACGTGTCAGTCCCATATTACTTCTGGCCTTTAATATAAAATCCGCAAGGGTTTTGTTTGTAGTGTTGAGGGCATCACGTTGCCATTTCAGAGCTTCTTCCTGCCTGAAAAACTTGTCCACCTTCATCCTTTCCACACGCATCAGGTCCCTGACCATCTGTTCCGTATCAAGACCTGAGGCTATACCCCCAATTCTCATTACCATATTTATCACCCCTCTTCTTTAAATCGAATAACACTAATCATAATTCACAATATGTACCCATTTTATGGGTTAAACCCTTTCGTCTACAATAATACCTGCTATCTCCAACATATATGCCACCATATCCAGTATCTTTTCCGGTGGAATTTCACGTATTACTTCATCATTTACGGAATTGATTACTTTTACCATCACAGCCTTGGTTTTTTCATGTATTGAAACTTCAAAACGTCTATCAAAAGGTTCAAAGCTCTTGTTGGCTTTTTCTACAGCATTGATAAGCTGTTCCTCCGGTATAATTCTTTCTCCCGGAAGAATTTCACCTACACCCTGCTCGC
>JAAZJW010000033.1 GCA_012800145.1 Clostridiales bacterium
CATTCCAGTTCCCTGTTTTCGGTGCTATATATCAATTCTTCCCCGCATATCATACAATTTATATTATGTTTTTTCATATTGTCCCCCTTTTTTATCAATCAAACAAAGAAAGCTGTTTTATAACAGTAACTGTAAAGTTAGAAACTGTTAGGCCTATTAATCTGATATTGTCGGACACATCCATTTCATCTAAAAGATGTACACCTACCTTGAATATTTCATCCGCAAAATTTATATAATTATTCAATGTTTTACCTTTAGTCCGGAGTTTAAAATTTTCATCCTTTATTTTCAAGGTAACTGTCTTGCAATAGAGTTGCCTTTTTTCTAGGGATGAGGCCAGGTCTGTTGCAAACCTGTGTAAATATTTCTTAAGCAAGTCCTTATCTTTGGTATCATT
This sequence comes from Clostridiales bacterium, assembly GCA_012800145.1. GTDB lineage: Bacteria > Bacillota > Clostridia > Peptostreptococcales > Natronincolaceae > JAAZJW01. The sequence goes on from JAAZJW010000033.1 coordinate 401, forward strand.
CCTGAAAGTACATTCGGTCCCTATAGATTTTCTTTTTCTTTCAGTGTTAATCCTTCTGTTATCTATGCCACGAATTCTGTTATGAATATCTATGCCGGATTTACCGAAAAAATCCACCAGGAATTCTTCTGAAAGCATCAGTAAATCCCCGATTGTATATATACCTATGTTATTTAATTTTTCAGACGATTTGGGTCCTATGCCATGTACAAATTCAACTGTCAGAGGCAGTAGTATATCGGGCACCATGTCTTCTGTTATTACTTTGATTCCATTTGGCTTGTTCCAGTCAGAGGCGAGTTTGGCCAAAAATTTGTTGTATGAAATTCCGATAGACATAGTTAAACCCGTAACTTCCATAACCTTCTTTTTTATTTCCATGGCTATCCTGAGAGGTTCTTTTCTTATATCGGATATATCAATATACGCTTCATCAATTGATAAAGGTTCGATCAGATCTGTAAAACTGTATAGAATTTTGAAAATTTCTCCGGATACTTCTTTATATCTTTCTATTCTTGTAGGTATAAAATAACCCATTGGACATCTTTGCCTGGCCATATAAATTGGCATGGCAGAATGAATGCCGTATTTTCTGGCTTCATAGTTTGCGGTGGTTACTATACCTCGGTTATTTAATCCTCCTACAATAACAGGTCGTCCTTTTAATCTTGGATTATCCCTTTCTTCGACAGAAGCGTAAAAGGCATCCATATCTAAATGGATTATGTTTAGTTTTTTAGGAGATTCCATAACCGCATCACCCCACTGGCAGTGTTATAAATATACCTTTCTTCCCTGATTTGTTAAACTATAAATATTTTATAATAATTCCGATAAAAAAGAAATAGGGGAAGGTTCTACTTTGACGAAAACCCTTCCCCTAAATCCTGATTCTTTTTATGAAGCTATACTATTATTGTTAACAATTTTTCCAAAAATATAACCAGATATTTATGTGACAATTTGTGTACTTCCCCTTTTGCCACCCTTTTGTCACAGAACATACTTAGGGACTAGGGGACGTGGAGTTTTGTCCCATCAAATTCCATTTTATCTATAGGCAGAGAATGGTGAGATGGGAAAAAACTCCCGTCCCCTTGTCCCGTGCCTTTCAAATTTTCACCCCTAACCCTGACATAGAATGTGCCAAACATAAACATACCGGTATTTATCGTTCTATTATATAACCGTTACATTCAAGAACGTTTATTGCTTTTTCAAAATTCTCTTCTTTTATTAAGACATAATCTGTATTATATGTTGATACTACAAATATTCCGACTTTGTTTTCCGCCAACAGCGTGGATAATTTTGATAAAATACCAATAAGAG
>JAAZJW010000034.1 GCA_012800145.1 Clostridiales bacterium
ATCAACAGTACCAATTTCGCCGTGACGATGTTTCGCAATAATTATTTCGGCTATATTTTTCTTATCAGTGTCCGGATGGTAATACTCATCACGATATAAAAACATAACCAGGTCCGCATCTTGCTCCATGGCCCCCGACTCCCTCAGGTCTGATAAAATGGGCCTGTGATTAGCCCTGAGTTCAGGTGCTCGGGATAATTGGGATAAAGCAATTACAGGACAATCCAACTCCTTTGCCATTATCTTCAGGCTTCTCGAAATAGATGCAATTTCCTGTTGCCTATTTTCACTTCTCTTGTCATCTTCCATTAATTGTAGATAATCAATCAAAACAAGATCCAATCCCTTTTCCATTTTCAAGCGTCTGCATTTTGACCTTATTTTCGCAACAGAAATTCCCGGGGTGTCGTCAAAAAATATCTTGGATTGAGAAAGTGGGACCATGGCATTAGCAATTTTTGCCCACTCTTCCTCGTTCAGATTCCCCACCCGTATTTTCCCCAATTCAACCATAGATTCGGCTGCCACCATCCTGAGCATCAGCTGTTCCCTCGACATTTCCAGGCTAAAAACAGCCACTGACGCTCCTGCCTTAACAGCTGCGTTTTGCGCCAGATTTAAAGCCAGTGCGGATTTTCCCATTGAAGGCCTGGAAGCAATCAAGACTAAGTCTGTTTTATGAAAACCGCTCAATTTTTTATCCAGATCAATAAAACCGGTGGTCATGCCTGTGATTTCTGTTTTGCTTTCATATAATTCCTCAATTTTATCAAACGTATCCGATAAAACATCCTTTATGAGAACAAAGCCCCTGTCCGATCTGTCCTGTGAAATATCGTATATATTTTTTTGTGCCTGCTCAATTACCTCAGAAACTTCAACATCACTACTGTAACCTAGATGAACAATCTCCTGTGAAGCTTTTATTAATTCCCGTAAAACAGATTTTTTTTCAACTATTTCCGCATAATATCGCACATTGGAGGCAATGGGAACACCTGAGGCCAAACTTGTTAGATAGGGTATTCCACCTATAGCCTCCAGAGTCCCCTGCTTCTTAAGTTCCTCGGTTAAGGTGATCAAATCTACAGGCTCATTCCTATCGAATAAACCGTGCATGGCTTCAAATATTTCCCTATGAGCCTCTTTATAAAAATCTGAACCTTTTAAAATTTCCAGAACAATTATTATAGCTTCCCTGTCTAACAACATGGAACCCAAAACAGATTGTTCCGCTTCCACACTGTTAGGGGGCACCTTGTTAATTAGGTTTAAGTTTTCCACTCTATTCACCTTTTATGTTTACTTTTAACCTTCCGGTAGCTCCTACATGAAGTTTAACCTCCACATCCCTCATGCCCAATTCCCTGATTGGTTCCGGTAAAATTATTTTTCTCCTGTCTATATTTATTTTATACTGTTGTTCCAATGCCTCGGCTAAATCCTTAGATGTTATGGATCCGAAAAGTTTGCCGCCCTCCCCGGCCTTAGCTGTAATTTCAATAGGCGATTCTTCCAGTTTTGCTACGATACCTTTGGCTTCGTCAATTTCTTGTTGTCTTTTTAATTCTTGGGATGCTTCCTGCTCTTTTAAAGCCCTTAGATTTCCTTTTGTTGCTTCAACAACCAATTTTCTGGGAAGCAAGAAATTCCTTGCATACCCATCTTTGACATTCGCCACATCCCCTTTTTCACCCAGTCCTTTTACGTCTTGTAATAAAATTACTTTCATTCCTCTTCTCCTTCCCTAAAATATTCTTCAATTGTTTCTTCCAGCTTCACCCTGGCTTCTTCCAATGTAATATCTTCCATTTGGGCCCCGGCAACCGTCATGTGACCTCCGCCCCCAAGTTTCTCCAGAATTATCTGAACGTTTATATCTCCCATAGAGCGCCCGCTTATAAAAACTATTGTATCACTTTTTCTTCCTAAAACAAAGGAAGCGGTAATACCCTTAATGTTTAGCAGTTCATCCGCAGCCTGAGCCGCAATAAGTTGTGAATGTTTCGAAATGTCCCTGAGCTCCGAAATCGCTATTGTTTCATAAATTATTCTCGCGCTTTTCACAATTTCCGCCTTGGCAATAATAGCATCTAAATCATTCTCAAATAACTGTTTCACCGATGTCATATCCGCACCCGCTCTCCTCAAT
>JAAZJW010000035.1 GCA_012800145.1 Clostridiales bacterium
CTCCACATTTTCATCCTTCTGTAAGAATTTATGATTTTTATCCCTAAACCCATCCATACTTAACCGATTGAATATGGATGGTAAAAAAGAAGTTTTTGCGCCCTTCAAAAAGTCCAGCTTTAAAACCTCTTTAAACATTTCCAGGTTATCAAATTGATTAGAATCATAAAATTCAACGAGGATTTCGTACAGTCTATTTTTGCCATGTGCCATATGATGGTACCCATTGTCTTTCCAGTATTTCCACAACTCCTCAAAACATCTGAAACTACTGGAATAAAAATTTCGAATAATAAATTCAATGCCATTGGTGAATATGTTCGAATTCCAATACGTTTCTACCATCTCTTCCAGCCCTTTTAATCCGGATATATCACCGAATGAAAGCCATGCTGTTTCCATAATTTCATATGGTGGGTTATCCGAATAAATATATCCATAATCTGAAGCTCTGTTTCGCAATCCGGAACCTTTGAGTAACTTCAAAAAACCGACTTGGAGCTTCTCAGGCCTGAGTTCAAACACATCGTCAAAAGATTTCCTGAAGGAAAAATAATCTTCTTCGGGCAACCCTACTATCAAATCCAAATGTTGATGTATGTTCCTGCCCTGTGAAATCCTCCTAACCATTGAACCCAGTTTTTCAAAGTTCATTTGTCTGTCAATCTTTTCCAGGGTTTTTTTGTTGGTAGTCTGTACACCAATTTCGAACTGAAATAACCCTACAGGTACCGTCTCTAAAAATTCCAACAATTCATCATCTAAAAGATCTGCTACAATTTCAAAATGGAAATTTATTTTTTCTTTATAATTCTCTGAAATGAAATTCATAATATTCATTGCATGTGATTTTTTGGTGTTAAAGGTTCTATCTACGAATTTTATCTGTCTTACACCTTGATCAATAAAATATTTTAGTTCCTTCTTTATACGTTCCATGGACAAAAATCTAACACCTGAGGTAGTCGATGATAAACAATATTGGCAATTAAACGGACATCCTCTTGAACTTTCATAATACAGGATTTTGTTGTCTTCCAACTCTTCCCCCTCATAAGGGAACGGCAAACTATCCATTGGAGGCGCAATATCCCTCGGTGCCGTAAATTTTATTTGCCCCTTCACCCTGAAAGCTATACCTTGTATCAGCGAGTAATCACCATTGTTTTTTAATGATAATACAAGCTCTCTGAATGTCTCCTCACCCTCACCGATAACAACAATATCAATTGCATCGTTTTTTTCCATAAAGGTTTCCGTATCAAAAGAAACTTCGGGACCTCCCAGAATTATGATGGTCTCGGGCATAACCTTTTTTATATGTTTGGCTATATGACTAATCATATCTATATTCCATATGTAACATGAAAAGCATAGAATGTCCGGGTTACAGTCATAAATCTCCCGTATGATATAACTCGCATCATTATTAATAGTAAATTCTTTGATCTTGATATCTTCGCCTAATATATCAGTTGTTGATTTTTTCAAATAGCGCACTGCCAAGTTCGTATGGATATATTTTGCATTCAGCGCTACCAACAGTACCTTCATAGTTTATCTTCCTTCGCCCCATTATAACTAGTCAAACACCGGGTTTGTGATTTATATCATTGTCATTTTATCTAATAATTATAGCATAGGTTTTGTTCTTTGGGAAAAGATGATATTATTACTATTAACTTTTTGTAATATATATGCTATTATTATAACTGCTGTTAGATTCAATAGCAGGCGACCAGGGGTCGCCAGACTGTGTGAAAAATGTCATCCTGAGCGAAGCGAAGGATCTCAAATGGCCTAAAAACGAGATTCTTCGCTACACTCAGAATTTGCATATGTTACCCATGCCACGATAAACGAAGGCATTATTTTA
>JAAZJW010000036.1 GCA_012800145.1 Clostridiales bacterium
AAAAATCCCAATAAAGGTCCAGGTTTTGACAAAATCATGGGGAAATTTGATATAATATAATAAATATGAAATATAGAAATATTTACAGAGATGGAAAATCAGATAAAAATCGAACCTGTAACTGTTACCTACAAGTTCAAAATGAATGAATAAATATTCTAGGTGATATTAACATAGAAAATATTAAGGTGTTAGTTCTTTATTGAATTTGTTAATGATTTATTTGATTAGTGAAAATAGACAGACGTAACATGGGGTCACAGTGGATTATATGTTTGTAAGCGAAAAAAATAACAAGAAATAGAATGTAAAACAAAAATATATATGGGGGGATAAACTTGAAGACTCTATACGAGGTTTGTAAACCAAGGGAAAGCGTTTTCGACGAGTCAAAACGGGATGATACATTGGACCTGTCAAATTTATTGGATGATTCAATAGATGAGGAAGAATTCTTCAGGGAAACATACATAACAGAAGGAATGAATCTTTTATTTGATACGGCTTTTAAAAGATTTGAGGGAAGAGCTGCCAGTGGCATTATAAGACTGGTACAAGCTATGGGCGGTGGAAAAACCCACAACATGCTTGCGTTGGGGCTTTTAGCCAGAAATAAAAAGGTAAGAAAGAAGATATCAAACAATAGGTTCGAAAATTTTAAAGGGGAGATAAATGTTGTTGCCTATACGGGAAGGGAGACAGATGTAAAATTCGGTATTTGGGGGGAAATAGCGGATCAATTAGGGAAAAGGGATTATTTTAAAGATTATTACAGTCCACTTTCAGCGCCGGGCCAGTCGGCTTGGATTAATCTATTAAAAGATGAAAACCCGACATTAATACTTTTGGACGAATTGCCGCCTTATTTACAGGATGCAAGAACTAAACCGGTGGGTACGGGAACATTAGCGGATGTAACCACAACAGCATTAGCAAATTTATTTAATGCAGTTAATAAAGCGGAACTTTATAATGTATGCATAGTAGTTTCCGACTTACAGGCTACCTACGAAGAAGGTTCTAAAATTCTTCGGCATTCTTTCAAGGAACTGGATAACGAAATAGGAAGGTCGGCAATAAATATAGAGCCGGTGGGAGCTAACACAGACGATTTATATAATATTTTAAGAACCAGGCTTTTTGAAGAAGTGGGAACCGACGAAGATGTACTCAAAATAATAGAAAAATATAAGGATGCACTGAATGAAGCAAGGCAGATGCAATATACAAATTATACCGTAGACGAACTGTCTTTAGGTATAAAGAATTCTTATCCTTTCCATCCATCCATAAGGGACCTATTCGCAAGGTTTAAGGAAAATCCGGGTTTTCAACAGACAAGGGGTTATATAAGACTTACAAGACTGATGGTTAAAGACCTGTACACAAAAGATAAAAATGGAATTATAAAGGCCAAGGAAAAACCTCTTATAAATGCATATGATATGAATTTAAATAACGGGGAGCTAGTTACAGCCGTTAAGGGAATAAAATCTACTATATCAAATGCTATTGCCCATGATATAGCAGATAATGGCGGTTCTGTGGCCGAAATAATTGACAAAGACACAGGAAGAGCCGACATTCAGGATATAAGCAAACTGATACTGGTATCTTCCCTTGGGAACGTATCAAATGCAATAATAGGTCTTTCTATGCAGGAATTGATGGGATATATAGTAGAACCGGGGAGGGATATAACAGGGTTAAAACAGAGTTTGGACGAGTACAGTACTAGGGCCTGGTATCTGTATAAGGATAAAAATAATAGATTGTTTTTTAAAGATATAAAAAATGTGAATGCAGAATTGATATCTTTGGTAGACACTTATTCCTATGATTTTTCCAAAGCAAAAATAAAGGAATTTCTGGAGAAAAAGTTTGTACCGACGCAAAAAGACTGCTATCAGGAAGTGTTGGTTTTTCCGTCTATAGATGAAATAGATTTGAATAGGGACAAGGTTACATTAGTATTAACAGAACCTTCTAAAGATGCAAGCGGATTGAAAAAAGAATTAGAAAGATTTTTCAAAGATATAACATATAAAAACAGGGTGATGTTTTTAACAGGACAAAAAGATACGATGGAGAACCTAATCAGGGCAGGAAAGAATTATGCAGCCATCAACCAGATAATATATAACCTCGAACATGAAAATAAATTACCGGAAACAGATCCGCAATTTCAACAGGCATTGGATTTATTTGATATGGTAAATTTGGAGTTGTTGAGCAGTTTAAGGGAGTCCTTTGTTACATTATACTATCCCAAAAAGAGAGGGCTGGTACAGGATGGTATAACGATGGAATTTGAAGAAAATAAGTATGACTTAGAAGAGCAGATAAAAAATCTTTTAACAGATGAGATGAAATTTGATGTGGATATCGGCAGCAATGAGTTTAGGGAAAAATTTGAAGCCAGAATATTTACAAACAGGCAGATGCAATGGAATCACATAAAAGAGAGGGCTGCTACTACAATTTCTTGGTCTTGGCACCATCCAAACGCATTGGATGATTTAAAATCTAATATGTTAATACGCGGGGAATGGACAGAAACAGGGGGGTATGTCGACAAGGAACCCCCGGCCCCCGAAACCACAGTAACAGTCAGGGAAATTCATACAGATGATGAAACGGGGGAAGTAACCCTGAAACTGTCACCCCAATACGGGGACACCGTATATTATGAAATAGGACAGGATGCAACGGAATCATCCTCCAAAGTGCAGGATATAACTAATTTTAAAACCAAAGAACTAAAATTATCTTTTCTGTGTGTACATAGCAAGGGAAAACATCCTACGGGTAAACCGGTAGAATGGGTAAGGCAGGTTAAAGTCAAATACAATCCGTCATATACAAAAGCCGGGAAAGAATTCATGGAACTCAAGGCTAATGCACCCGGTGTAAAAATACTTTACACTACAGATGGTTCTAACCCCAGGGAGAATGGGGGAATTTATGAGGGCGAAATAGAAATTCCGGCGGGGGCAAAGTTTATTCAGGCAATAGCTGTAAATGAAAAGCTGGGAATACAATCGGAACCGCTGCAAATAGAGATAAAAGCCAAAGAATTTAAAATAGACAAGGATAAAAAAGTAGAAATAACAGAGCCGACAATGTACAACAGTACAGCCGAGACATTCAATGGATTGGAGGAACTGGAACAGTTTGGTGCAGGTATTTCCGGTATCACTCTTACAATATCAAATGACAAAAGTAATATGGTAAATGAATTTATAGAACTTTCTATGGGCGGATTTAACATTGACAGCCCGGGAATTTTAGTAAACCAATTAGAAAGTATTATAGAAAATTTTTTTGAGGATAAGAGTTTTGAAGCAAATTTGAATATAAACAAAATTATGTTCGGGACAGGAGCTGACTTTGAAAGATGGGTTTCAAGTAGGAAAGAAAATATAGAAAACTATAAAAATAAGATTAGACAGTAGGAGGTTTTAAGATGGCAAAAATCCAAGGAATAGGATTTGGTTTTTTACCGGAAGAAACAAGTCATCATTTTTTAGTTAAAATACCTAGAAGTCAGCAGGAAAAGGTACAAGTATTTGAAAGATTTCATTGGGATGATAAGGAACAAAAAACGGATATAAATTATGAAAATACAAAAGTTATAATCTCCCGCCACAAATGGGACCTAATAAAAGAAGCCATACAAAACGAATTGAATAATACATTAAAGGCTAACAATACAACGGTTGGCAGGTTTAAGGTCGGGGATGAAATACCTGTCGAAAGGCTGTTGGGCAAAGAAATGGTGCTGTTGCTTTGGGCTATAGAAGATTCTGACCCGAGCCTTATACCTATTGCTATAAGAAACTGGTTGGGTTTTAGCAGGGAAGAAAGATGGTGGCTTTTCACCATGACTAATGCAACCACGGGGCATGTTGATGACAAGCGGGGCTGGAGAAAGGCTATAAGATATGCAATAACAGAAAATCCGATAGATGAACAGAAGCAAATCCATCTATTCGATTTATAAGGAGGGCACAATGCTAGATTATGAAAAATCTTTTATAGAAGTACAATTTCCGGTATCCAAAGTCTCCAAAGAGAGTTATAAGGAAAGAATGGCCAATTTGGGGCAAACATTGACAGGCCTTGGCAAATGGTGGGGAAGAAAGCCATTGGTACTCGTAAGGGCTGTTATATTTGCTATTCTTTTACCTGTATCCGATGATTTAAAAAAAGACAGGGAAATTTTTTTAAAATTGATGGTCATGGATGATGAAGGGCTATATTTAAGGAAAAATAAAAATTTTACTCAAAAAGAGCTTTATGAACTGTGTGATGAAAACTTCAAAGAAAGATATATGGAATTAAATGACAAAGGAAATCCTGTATATGTGAAAGGAATAAGGAATGATGAAAAAGAATTGCTTCAAGGAAACGCTTTTAGTAAATTAACCTACGATGAAAAATTAAGGATGTGCAACAGACCGGAACATATAAAAAATTTATCCGAATCTGCTTGGGAAGAAATAAATAAGCATTTGAATACCGATGCAGACAGTTTTCAATCCTTAGTAGAACAATTAGGAATGAAAAGATTTGGCAAAAGACCTAAGATAGGAGATGTGTTTTCGGGGGGAGGCAGCATCCCCTTTGAGGCTGCGAGACTGGGCGCGGATGTATA
>JAAZJW010000037.1 GCA_012800145.1 Clostridiales bacterium
GGGCAAACAGGGGGACGGTTCTCCTGTTTGAGTCCTTTTTTTATTGGAGGCAAACAGGGGGACGTCTGTGTGAAAAATGTCATCCTGAGCGAAGCGAAGGATCTCAAATGGCCTAAAAACGAGATTCTTCGCTACGCTCAGAATGACAAAAAGCGAGAAAAGTGCTTTTTCACACAGTCTGACGGTTCTCCTGTTTGAGTCCTTTTTTATTGGTGGATATTATGACTATTGAGGTTTGTAGCACCTTCTATTACCCTATATATATTACAAATTAATTTTCTAAATAATCCCTGGACATAAGATATTTTACCGGCCTGCCTTTTATTTTTTCAATAAATCCCCTTTCAAACAGGTCCTTTAATTTCACTCTGATGGTTTCATCCGTATAATCAAATACAGCCCTTAAATCTGATACCCCTATACCCTCCGACAGTGGATTGAAATGATATTCCTGAGCCATAATACCCATTATGTTCTTTTCATCTTCATTTTTTAACCCATCGTCATTTTCTATCTTACTCATTATTCCACCCAGTAAATCACTTTTTTGAACCAAATTTCCCAATATTTCTCTTTGCCCCTCTAACATAACAGATAGAAATTCATCCACAAAAAAATTAACTTCTCCCTGGGAAGATATTTGATTTGTAATATCAAATGCCTTTAAATATCTGTTTCTTTCCTCGTTACATCCTCGAGACAAAGACATTGCAGTAAGCCAAGAATAATCTTCTTTCAAATATATACTACCTATAAATCTTCCTATTCTACCATTACCATCATAAAATGGGTGTATATATCCAAAATAGTAATGGGCAATAGCTATTTTAATCAATTTATGAAGTTTAAAATGCTCCCTGATATCCATGAATTCGAAAATATCATTCATTTTTTCAATTATGATTTTTTCGGTGTCTTCACCTTTGAAAATACCCCGATGGATTATTCTACCACCCTTTTGAACATAGGTTATATCCTTTCTAAAATATTTCCCATCCGGGCTATTGTCTTCTGAAATCTCACCGGCTGTAATTTCATCATATATCTTTCTACAATCTTTACTATTAACAGGTGGCCTCAGATTTCCATCCTTTAATTCAAAATATGATTTTATTGCATTTATAAATCTCGCTTCTATTTTTTTATCTTTTCCTTCATTCAGTATCCTCTTTGTAGTTTGAACAATTTCATCCTTTGAACTTTTAACTCCTTCCAGTTCATTTGAGCTCTGTAATTCCAAACTAAGCATATCCACAAAAAACATCTTCTGAGCCAGGCCTGGCAGATCATTATATGCATTCTCCAGTAATATGTCTAACTTAGATATTTCTGATATTAATTCTATTGTATCGTTGGTTGGAACATAATAAAGTTTAAACGTTTCCGGCTGATCTATAGGTTTTATCTCCAGATTTGTTTTTACCGTACTATCATAATTCATGCGTTCCCAGGATCTGTTTTTCCTATCATCTAATGTTTTTAAATTATAATATTCTTTATGGAAATATAACATATTCTAAACCCCCTCAAAATATATATATTATAATATTATATCCTATTCTCTTATTAATAACCATTATATTTTCAATAATTTCGTGTAATTACATCTGTAATCCTGTATTTATCACCCTAAATAGCATAATATCGGCTTAATTATTGATTCTGTAACAACATTTGAGATTTAAAACTATTTTTACACCTGTACTAAGGGGGCATAATTTTTCAAAGGAAATATAAATGATAAAAAAGGGGTACAAAAAAAGAACCTGTGAAGGTTCTTTTTTCATGAGGCCTTTCGGTTCAAGCAAACATTGGGGCCGTCAGACTGTGTGAAAAAGCACTTTTCTCGCTTTTTGTCATTCTGAGTGTAACGAAGAATCTCGTTTTTAGGCCATTTGAGATCCTTCGCTTCGCTCAGGATGACATTTTTCACACAGTCTGCCGTCCCCTTGTTTGTTTAATTGTGTCAAACAAGAGAACCGTCCCCCTGTTTGACGTCCAAAAGCTGAAATTTATTTTTCGAAAATTTTAAGAACCCGTCATTCCTTAATTTACACAACTCCCATGACATGGCGCTGCGATCTACATTGAGATAATCCGCGAGCCCCTGACGGTTAAAAGGTATACTGAATTTGTCACTTCGAAATTTTTGCGCCTGGGCCGAAAGATATGCAACCAGTTTTTCACGGGTCGTTCTTTTGGATATAAATTCAATCTTTTCGGTTAATGCTATATTCTTTTGTGCAACAATGTTTAGCATGTTGAATATAAGCCTATGGTGAAAATCACATGACTCCTTACAAGTTGTAATAAGCGCCCTGCAATCAATGAATAAAACATCGCATTTATCCACCGCGTGAATACTAAAGGGAAGCGACTTTGTATTAGCAAAAGCGAAGGATTCCCCAAATAATTGGCCTACTTCTGCGTTGCTAATTATACATTTATTGCCATAGTAATCATTCTGAATAATTTGAACCTGACCGGAAAGAACTATTCCTAGGTTATTTATCTTTTCACCGGTCATAAATATAATATCATCTTTATTGTAATAAACTATTTTCGCTTTGAGACAATGCAAGAGGGTTTCAA
>JAAZJW010000038.1 GCA_012800145.1 Clostridiales bacterium
AACCCGGCTTATAGACTTAGTCACATGCTTAAAAATCAACATGTTATGTTGATTTTTTTTATTTTTTGCTGCAGAATATGGAATATGTTCCGGTTGTTTTGTTTCGCCTAACATGTTATATTTAAGCAAGGAATATTGCTATAAAACAGGCGGGGTGAAACATCAGACTGTGTGAAAAATGTCATCCTGAGCGAAGCGAAGGATCTCAAATGGCCTAAAAACGAGATTCTTCGCTACACTCAGAATGACAAAAAGCGAGAAAAGTGCTTTTTCACACAGTCTGACATATCAATATATGGAGATTTAGAGATTTGTAGAAAATGGTTAAATTATTTGGCAGATGCAGGTTATTTCAGACTGTTCACAAACTGTTCACAGCGCTATACTATTAAATATGAGTTATCAACAGACTTACCCACATTATCCACAGTTATCCTATGTACATATCCACATAAAATTTTTATTTGTAGTTTTAACGTGATTATAAAATAATATGTAAGATAATAGGATAATAAGTTCCCGGGCAGTCTGTATGCTTTTAAATTGTCGGAGGAAAAATCCCGGTTTTAGTTTGATACATATATATTTGGGTAAAATAATTAGTAATAGGACGTGCATAGTCTTAAATATTATAATTCTAACCGGGGAATATATTAAATATTTTTATATGGAACTAAATTTTTATTAAGTATCCGTGTTTCCTGTCTACAAATGAGATTTATATTTTAAGTTGATTAATTTCAGCTTATATTTTATAGATTGAAAGGAGCTGGGTTTATGAGGACAATAGTTAGCGGGAGAAATATGGATGTTACAGATGCGTTGAGGAGCACCATACAGTCTAAACTGGGAAAACTGGATAGGTTTTTCCACAAGGAGCTGGAAGCTCAGGTTACATTGTCAGTTGAAAAAAACAGGCATATTATAGAGGTGACCATACCTTTTAACGGCTCCATACTGAGGGCGGAAGAGTCCACAGACGATATGTACAGATCCATTGACAAAGTGGTCGACAAGTTGACAAGACAGCTCGAAAAGCAAAAAAGTAAACTCGAAAATCGTATTAATAGGTATGAAACAATCCGTTTTGAAAATATTGAAGACAACAAAGAAAGCAACATGGAGCCTGAGATTGTCAGGACCAAGAAATTTGTAATAAAACCGATGGATTCTGAAGAGGCGGTTCTGCAAATGGAACTCCTGGGTCATAACTTCTATGTGTTTGTGGATGCGGAAACCAATGATGTGAATGTAGTTTATAAGCGTAAAGATGGGAACTATGGTTTAATAGAACCCCATTTTTAGTAATAAAATCGGTAAAAATATTAAATAGGGCAGGATGGTTTAGACCATTCTGCCTGTTATTATTGTGACATTTAAAAAGGAAAAAAGAAATGTTTGGAGAATTTATAATACAGGATAGTAACAGAAGGTGGAAAAAGCATGATTTTTCAAGAGGAGTGTGTGGAATGATATTTGAAGGATTAATTTTAGGGATGATAATAGGAAAACTCCGTGGGGGAAAAATAGAACAACTGGGGAAATTTATGTTCAGATCCTCATTTTTGTTGGTTTTTGCTCTCATTTTACAAATAGGCACTTCTATTTTGATTTCTATTGATAACAAGATAGCTGTAAATAACAGGACGATCTTATATATTATTTCTTATATCATGTTGTTTATTGTTTTATTTTTAAATTTGGGAAGAAAGTCGGTATGGTTTATTTTTATAGGTGCTTTTGCTAATTTTATTGCTCTGGTGCTAAACGGTGGAAGTATGCCGATTGATGTTGCTTTACTGGAAAAAATGGGATTTGAAAATATGTTCCAATCTTTTAAAGCGGGGGCAATGCCTAATTATATTGATATTAACAATGCCTATTCCTTTACTTCTTATTTGGGTAAAAAATTTGTTACTCCTGCAATTTATCCCCTAAAACAAATTTTCAGTATTGGGGATATGTTTATATCCTTGGGGATTTTAATATTTATCCAAGGCATAATGCAAACTAACAGAAGTCGATACTCACCGGGGACCATAAAATTTGATTATAAGGATGGGAGAATGAGATTATAAGTTTTAATTATGTATTTTTCTTCCCCCTTACCTTTTATATGACAAAACGGCACCGTCAGGCTGTGTGAAAAAGCACTATTTCTATTTTTGTCATT
>JAAZJW010000039.1 GCA_012800145.1 Clostridiales bacterium
ATGGGAATCAAGGTAACACGTATAGCTCACGGTATTCCTGTAGGCGGAGACCTGGAATATGCTGATGAAATTACGTTAGCAAAAGCACTCGAAGGCAGAAGGGAAATGTGAATTAACACGGGGCGGTAGACTGTGTGAAAAAGCACTTTTTTCACCTATTGCCATCCCGGGATGTACAGGATATGCGGTCGAACAATACAAACGAGGGATCCCCAAAAACGTGATTCTTCGTAAGTACCGTTTATACTGATTGTCTCGGAATGACACGAGGCTACAGTTCAGAATATCAATTTTCACAAAGTCTGATGTCCCCGTGTTAATTCTTTATTCCTCAATTAATTTTATAAAAATTTTTCTGTTCCTAGGCCCGTCAAATTCACAAAAATATACCTCTTGCCAAGTTCCGAGTTTTAATCTACCCTTTTCTATTATAATGCTTACAGAAGGCCCAATTAAGGATGCCTTTATATGAGCATGGGAATTTCCTTCAAGATGAAAATAGTCGCCTCTTACCGGAAAATTCTTATTTAAGCTATTCAGTATATCTATTATTACATTCGAATCCGAACTTTCATTTATAGTTACCCCTGCTGTGGTATGGGGAACAAAAATAACAGCTATTCCGTCCTTAATATTTCTGTTCTGTACTGTTTTTCTTATTATATGGGTTATTCTGACAAATTCTTGTTCCCTGACGGTTCTTATATTATGTTCCATACATTCACCCCTGAATCCATTATATCAAAAATGTCCTCTTGTACTATGATTAACAAAAACAGGGGACATTATTTATATTAGTATAAAAATAATTCCTTTCGGGGAAATGAACCAAAAACAGACTAATAAATTGTTGGTTTTAGGGAAAATTAAATGGAACATTATAAATAAAAAACAGGGAGGAAAAGTGATAATAATGATGATAGACCATAAAGAATCCTATGAGGAATTAATAGAGGCGGGTAAAAAATTAGCCGAGGGCTGTGCCGGGGTCATGGAAGGGTTTGGGAAATTACATAGTGAAGCGATAAAGGACGATGCATTGCCCTTAAAAATTAAGGAATTGATTGCATTGGGCATAGCCATATCCATAAGATGTACAGGCTGTATTCAGGCCCATGTCAAAAAAGCGCTGGACGCGGGAGCTATCCCCGAGGAGATTTATGAAACCATCGGGGTGGCTATATTAATGTCGGGAGGTCCCGGGACGGTTTACGGCTCTATGGCCATGGAAGCGATGGAACAATTTTCAGACGGTTAGTGTAAAATAGTTGTTGGACAAAAACAAAAAAATACAGAGAATAATCCTCAATTTGATATAATGTAATTGCTGAAAATTACAAAAAGGAGGATATTCTCTATGAATAACATTATACAGCTAATAGCAGAAAAAGTTAAGGGGGAAATTGAAGAAAGTGTAAACAAGGTGCTCAAGGGCGAAGCAAACCTTGACAATATTGTAGATTCAGTAGGAGAGATGGTCAACAACATCGGAATAAATACCATATCAGAAATAATCGATAATCTAAATCGTATCATTAAAGAAACACCCGAAAGAAGTGGGAAATATCATGTTCATAAAAAAGGCGTTAAAAGAATATTGATTACAAAATTTGGCGAACTAGAATTTACAAGAACATACTACAAAAACATAAAAGAAAACAGGTATGTATACATACTTGATAGACTGTTGGGGATAAAGAAATACGAAAGAATAGAGGGAAACCTCAAAGGAGATATACTGGAAAAAACAGCAGATGTAAGCTACCAAAAAGCAGCAGAATTATCTACACCTGTGCCCATAACAAGAGAAACAGTAAAGAAAATAATAAGAGAAAATGGAGCGATAGACAACCTTGAACTTGAGATAAAAGAAAAGAGAAAAGCCAGTACCATCTACATAGAGGCAGATGAAGACCACGTTCCACTACAAAACGGGAAAAACAAAGAAATGAAACTAATCTATGTATACGACGATAAAACAAAAGTAAACAAAGGCAGATTTAGGCTTGAAAACAAGAGATACTTTACCGGGAATATGGACCCGGAAGACCTGTGGACAGAGGTAGCAACATATATTCATGAGACCTATGATCCGGATGCAATAGAGAACACATACATAGCCGGTGACGGGGCTGGTTGGATAAAGAGCGGTGTAGAGATAATTAAAGACAGCAAATATGTTCTCGACCACTATCACCTCAGCAAATACATAAGAGTAATAACAGCACACCTTAAAGGCCTTGAGAACCCGATTGAAATAGAGGAACCTCTATGGGAATCCATTAAAACAGGAAACAAAAAACTTACCGTAGAATTAATAGATTTTGCCATAGAAGAAACACCTCTTAAGACCAAAAAAGAAAACATGAGAAAGGCAAAAAGATACATATTAAACAATTGGGACGGTATTGAAAACCTGTTTGAACAGGAATATAGATGCAGCGCAGAAGGCCATGTAAGCCATATACTGTCATCCAGACTGAGCTCAAGACCAATGGGCTGGAGCATAATCGGAGCCGATGAAATGGCACGTATGAGGGCATACAAAGCCAATGGCGGCAGCATAAAAGAATACTACAGAAAAACCAGAACAGAAAGGGAAAAAGAAGAAAGGATTTTAGAACTTGATGAGAAAGTAACAAATAAAGCAAAAGGAACCTATAAAGCGATAGATCCTGATTTGATGACAGATATGCCGTATATATCAAGAACAGACGGTAAGTGGCTCAGGAATATGCTCAGGACGTCGAATTTTTAATGACTAGTACTATAAAAATTTACTGATACAAATTTTAATCGAGAGTGTTTATGCCGCAAAAGCCTATTGATATGGGGGAACCTCTCCGGTACAATATCCGGGCGGAAATATCTGCCCTTGCATTAGCTAAAGGTTATTTCCGCCGAAAGTGGGGTGGCCGGAGGGGTAGGGGCCCCATGTCAATAGGACTGTGGAATAAATGCGGTGCGATACGGCGCTTCAGATCTTTTAAAACTACACAGGACTAAACTCATATATCATTACATTATATGGTTATGGGGATATCATACCAAAACAATTGACATAAATATATTTTTATTTGTT
Organism: Clostridiales bacterium; assembly: GCA_012800145.1. Taxonomy (GTDB): domain Bacteria; phylum Bacillota; class Clostridia; order Peptostreptococcales; family Natronincolaceae; genus JAAZJW01. Next base: position 3,083 of record JAAZJW010000039.1, read on the forward strand.
TTCCAACAACAACTTGACACTATCGTTGCCGGACAGTGCAAAGAAACTGAGGTAATTCTAATTTTAGGTGTCTCGAATGTAAACATATTATACGAGGGGAGGGTATTTTTATTCTGATTAATGTTATTATAACAGATTAATTTTAAAGGCGGGGAATAAAGATTATGGAGAAAAATATTTTTGGAAGTCTATCAGCAATATTTGGATTTATGACATTATCAATAGGGATTATATCTAAAACCTTTCTTCCCAAAATTATGTGTGCGTACTATAGAGCAAATGTCAGGGGTGATTTTAGTTATGACATGTATAAATTTAACATAACACCTATTATTGCAGTGGGTGTTATAGAAGTCCTAGTTGGCCTGATTATCCTGTTTTGGATAAAAGACACAAAATGATTTAACTCTTATGGGAAAAGACAAAACAAACCTTTATCAAACAGACTGGTTTCAGCAGGTATTGATATAGCTAAACAAGGGGTCACTCCAAACCGTCCCCGTGTTTGTTCAGAAGAATAAAAATGATATTGTTTTAAAATACAAGGGGTGAACTAATTGTGTAAATTAAGAATACTCGGCACAGTATTAGCCGTCATTATTATGGTTTTATCGGGTTATGGTCTAATATCTGGAAATAACGAATTGATGCTATACGCAAATTTTTTTTCGGGTGCAACGTTTTTAATTATTGGTATAATTAGCATTAAGGAAAAATGGAATCTGTTTGGTATTGCCTTTATCATTCTTTCTATATTTA
>JAAZJW010000040.1 GCA_012800145.1 Clostridiales bacterium
ACCGTATTTGCTACTGCCGAAGACGGAACCAGGCCCATATTAACGGGTGTACTGGTGGAGACAGGGGAAGGTATGCTGAATATGGTAGCATTGGACGGATATAGAGTAGCATTGAGAAAAAGTGACATAGAATCGCAACTAAGTGACAAAGTGGTAATTCCGGGCAAAACCCTAAACGAGATTAACCGTATTATGGACGGAGGGGAAGACGAAAAGGTGCAAATCTCCCTTACAGACAATCATGCCTTATTTACGGTAAACAATACAAAATTAGTATCGAGACTCTTGGAAGGAGAATTTATTAATTATAATCAGATAATTCCGAAAGAATTCAAATCCAGGATCAAGATTGAAACCAAACAGTTATTGGACAGTATAGAGAGAGCATCCTTACTGGGCAAAGAGGGACGCAATAATTTGGTTAAATTTACTATTACAGATGAAAAAATGATAATTAACTCTAATTCCGAGCTGGGCAACGTACATGAGGAAATTGAAATAGAGCTCGAAGGCGATGATTTACAAATTGCCTTTAACTCCAGATATTTCATAGAAGCGTTAAGAGTAGTAGATGATGATGTTATTTATTTAGAATTCACAACGAACTTGAGTCCGGGAATTATAAAGCCGATTTCCAATGATAACACAATCCATTTGATTTTACCTGTAAGACTGGCATCTTATTAATCATAAGCCCGGCAGGTTGCCGGGTTTCTATTTTGGTCGAAAAAGTATATAATAAGATAGGGGAATGTAATCGTGCAGATAGAGAAACAAATCAATATAGAAGGTGAATATATCAAACTGGATCAATTATTAAAGTTAGCAGGTATGGTAGACAGTGGAGGCCATGCTAAATTGGTAATATTGAGTGGTGATGTTAAAGTAAACGGGCAGACAGTTGTTCAAAGGGGTAAAAAAATCAGAGCAGGGGATAAGGTAATTTACAATGATACAGAAATAGAAATTGTAAACTGATTTGCCTAAAATATTTGCATATTACACACTCATAAGGGTTTAAAATTTTGATAGAGAGGGTTCTTGAGCCAACTATCATTGAAAAGCATAACTATAGGGAGGCTGTAGGATGATAATTGAAGAACTCAGAGTAATTAACTTCAGAAACTATAAAGATATTCATTTGAAATTTCATCCCAGGCTCAATATTTTTGTAGGTAACAATGCACAGGGTAAGACCAACCTGCTTGAGGCAATATATTTATGTGCTGTTGGCAGGTCATTTAGGACCAATAGAGATAATGAAATGATAAATATTGAAAAACAGCAGGCTTATGTCCGAGTAAAATTAAAAAAAAAATATGGTGATGTGGATATAGAGATAAGGCTAAGTTCGGGCCACGGAAAGGATGCCAAGGTTAACAACATTTGTTTAACCAAAATAGGAGAATTATTAGGAAACTTGAATGTGGTTCTATTTTCGCCCGAAGATTTAAAGCTTATAAAAGGGGGACCCGGTGAGCGAAGAAAATTTATGGACCGTGAAATTTCGCAAATATTCACCAGGTATTATTATATTTTAGGACAGTACAATAAAATACTCCGGCATAGAAACAGGTTATTGAAAGATAGCAGAAAAAGGAATTTGGATTTAGAAGTATGGAATGAACAATTGGCCATGACCGGAGCATGGATTATTTTTTATAGAAGAAACTTCATAAAGAGGATAAACTTATTAGCCAGGTTGATGCATAGAAAGGTTACGGGATCTGCCGAGACATTAGAAATTATATACGATTCCGATGTTGAAGTTGAGGATAACGATAGAATAGATCAGATTAAAGGAAATATGTTAAAAAAACTCGAAAACAGTATAAATACAGATAAAAAAAGGGGTTTAACAACCACAGGGCCCCATAGGGATGATATAATATTAATGATAAACGGACTCAATGCCAAAAACTACGGTTCCCAGGGTCAACAGCGAACGGTGGTTCTTTCTTTAAAGTTAGCAGAAATAGAGCTGATTAAGGGTGAAGTGGGGGAGTACCCTGTTTTGCTATTGGATGATGTAATGAGTGAATTGGATTCGGAAAGGCAGAATTATCTGATCAGTAATTTAAAAAATGTACAGACTTTTATAACAACGGCAATAACGGAGCATATAAAAGAAATGGGTTGGAAGGATAAGGTAATCTTTAACATATCAAAGGGGCAAATAGGCTGACTTCTATTATTGTTGTAAGATGGTTATAATAGACAAATGTACTGATATATGTATGGGGGGAGCCGGATGTTTCTTCATTTAGGTAGAAATATAGTTGTCTGTAAAAGTGATATTATAGCTATTTTGGATATAAACTCCACATTAAATTCGAAAGTCAATAAAGAATTTTTAGAAATGTGTGAAGAAGAAGGATTTGTTAATGAAGTTATAAGTGGTAAATTGCGTTCCTTTATTATCGTGGGAACAGTTAAAAATAGGAATGTGAGT
>JAAZJW010000041.1 GCA_012800145.1 Clostridiales bacterium
GTCCGTCTCAGGATGACAAAAATGTGGGACTTTCATAGCAATGACACGAAGCTACAGCTCAGAATGATATTTTTCACACAGCCTGACGGTCCCCTTGTGTTCTCCAGAATAGCCTGACCCGCGAGGAATCCCGGTTTTCAAAAGGAGGGGTAATCCCATTGGAAGAAATGAGAGAATTAGTGGATAAATTGAATGATTATGCTTATAAGTATTACGTTTTAGATGATCCCATAGTCAGTGATAGAGAATATGACGAACTTTACGATAAATTACTGGCCTTGGAAAAACAGACCGACACCATACTTCCTGATTCCCCCACGATTAGGGTAGGAGGAGAAATCCTGGAAGGGTTTACAACCCATGAACATTTGGCGCCTTTATGGAGTCTGGACAAATCCAAGACCCCTTCAGAATTAATTTCTTGGGACAATAGGGTAAAGAGACTGCTCAGGGGAAGCAAACTGCCCATAGAATATGTTCTGGAATATAAGTTTGACGGGTTGACATTAAACCTCACATATGATAATGGTCGCCTGGTACAGGCAGCTACCAGGGGTAATGGAGTGGTGGGAGAATCTATATTGGAACAGGTAAAAACAATCAGGTCTATTCCCCTTACAATATTCCATAGAGGCAAAATAGAGGTGCAAGGGGAAGGCTTGATGAAGCTGTCCGTGCTGGAGGAATATAATAAAATAGCGGATGAACCTTTAAAAAACGCCAGAAATGCGGCAGCAGGTGCCCTCAGAAATTTAGACCCGAGGGTAACTGCAAAACGAAGGCTCAACGCATTTTTTTATAGCGTAGGTTATTATGAGGGTATAGAATTTAGCACCCATATGGACACAATAGAATTTCTGAGGGAAAACAGATTTCCGGTTAGTGATTATGTAAGGGTTTTTAATAACATCGGCGATGTGATCGAAGAAATAGAAAAAGTTAAGGAAAAAGGATTTGAGGATTTTGATTTTTTAGTTGATGGGTTGGTGGTTAAAGTTAACAATATAGAAGCCAGGGAACTGTTAGGGCATACACAAAAGTTTCCGAGATGGGCAATGGCTTTTAAATTTGAATCGGAAGAGGTAACAACCGGGTTAAGGGACGTAATTTGGCAAGTAGGCAGAACAGGAAAGTTGACACCTTTGGCAATTTTGGAACCGGTAGACATTGCAGGTGCTACTGTCAGCAGAGCCACGCTAAACAATTGGGATGATATTCAACGGAAAAGTGTAAAAATAGGTTGCAATGTTTGGCTCAGAAGGTCCCATGATGTGATACCGGAAATAATAGGTGCTGTTACAGAACAATGTGAAAATGTTGGGGTGCCTGAGGGCGCAAGAACTGCAGTAGATGTTGAGAAGCCCACACATTGTCCTGCATGTCACAGTGAATTGATAGAAGAAGGAGCCAATATATTTTGTCCCAATTCCTTGTCCTGTAAGCCACAACTTGTATCGAGAATGGTCCACTATGCCAGTCGGGATGCTATGGACATAGTGGGTTTTAATGAAAAAACTGCGGAGCAGCTTTTTGAGGAGCTGGACTTAAGGGATATAGCAGACCTGTATGAAATTGAATATGATGACCTGATTAAACTTCCCGGATTCGGTGACAAAAAAACCAACAACCTTTTGGAGGCAATTGAAAATAGCAAAACTCGCGGATTGAGCTCCTTTATATTCGCATTGGGGATTCCCAACGTAGGAAGAAAAACAGCTATGGACCTGGCAAAACATTATAAATCCTTTCAGGCTGTAAGGGAAGCCAAATTTGAAGAACTTTTGACTATACCGGATATAGGGGAAATAATAGCACAGGGTATAGTGGACTTTTTTAAGGATAGGGAAATCAAAAGGAGCATAGAGAGATTGTTGAGTGAGGGAATAAACCCCAGGCATGAGGAGGGGGAAAAACAGGAGGGTCCTTTCTTGGGCAAAACTGTTGTTGTAACAGGGACCTTAGAGAACTATGGCCGCAAAGAAATCAGGGAATTTCTCGAAAAGTTAGGGGCCAAAGTAACAGAAAGTGTCAGCAAGAATACGGATTATCTTTTGGTTGGGGAATCACCGGGCTCTAAACTCGACAAGGCTGAAGGGATCATAAATTCCGGTACGGAAACCAACCTGAAAATTATTTCGGAAGAGGAATTTGAGTCCATGCTATAAAAGATTCTTCGTGAACACCATTAATACTGTCCAACTCAGGATGACAAAAAAGTGCAATTCTGCGCAGTTTGACGTATTCGCTGTATCTTTCCGGGATAAAGATTATTGCGCAGTCTAATGGCGGGGGAACTATTCCTGCTATGTTTTTTAGGATAGGAGGCGGGTTCATGGCTGTATTTGATAAAAAAGCAGTTGATTATGATCAGTGGTATGAATCTAAATTGGGCAGGTTTGCGGATGAGGTAGAAACCAAGTTGGCATTTTCGCTTTTTAAGCCCATTCCCGGAATGAAAATACTGGACGTAGGTTGTGGTACGGGGAATTTCAGTATTAAATTAGTGGAAAAAGGCTGCAGGGTTGTTGGAATAGATATATCGGAAGAAATGCTTGAAAAGGCGCGGGAAAAAGCCAAGTTAAAAAACTTGGATATTGATTTTTTAAATATGGACGCATATAGTATGAATTTTCCTGACGAAAATTTTGACGGGGTTTTTTCCATGGCGGCTTTTGAATTTTTTAATGAACCGCAAAAAGTATATGATGAAATGTACAGGGTTCTGAAACAAAACGGATATTTACTGATTGGCACAATCAACAGGCAAAGCAAGTGGGGAAAATTTTATATTTCTAAATCATCACGGGAAAATAGCATATTCAGGTATGCACATTTTAAATCCTTAGATGATTTAAAATCATTGAATAGGGAAAAAGTAATAGATAGTGGGGAATGTCTGTTTATTCCGCCCGATGCAAAAGAGGAAGACATAAACATGGAATTCGAAAGAAAATTTTCATGCAATAAAAGAGGGGGATTTATATGTGTCCTATGGAAAAAGGCATAGGACATGAAACAAAATACTATCGAAAATATTTAAAACAAAAGTGATGGGGTTTAATGAGGTCGAAAACATCTAGAAAATTAAATTATGTAATCTGGGGGATTATATTATCCATAACGTTGTTACTTGCTTCTGTAAATATTATAGCTTTTGATTTAAACCATTATAAAAAATCATTTATTGAGTATGACGCCGTTCGAACAACAGGTATGGATAATAAAAGCCTGGAACATATAATTAGGGATGTTTTAAAATATTTGGAGGATGATAGGGAGGAGTTAGACACAAAGGCTGTCATCGAAGGGGAAACCGGGGAAATATTCAGTAGCACGGAAAAGGTACATATGATAGATGTTAAGGAATTA
>JAAZJW010000042.1 GCA_012800145.1 Clostridiales bacterium
CTCTACCGGAGATGTGGTGGACGGTCCTACCTTTACGCCTATGGAAAAAATAGAAATTATATAACCGAACATAATTTCAGGAGACGGGTTGCATAATAATTATGCAGCCTGTTTTTGTATCTATTTCAGATAGAATTAAGCACAACATATAACAGGTATCAAAATCAAAAATCTGATTCGGAGGCCGGGGATTGGGAATCCTATCCCACACTTCTCGTTTCCCACCTCCCACCTCTCATATATGAAAGGATGTATGGATATGACACAATATTATTCACCGAAAAAAGGTTTTGTTAAAGAGCCGGAATCCTATTGGATTGCCTCCACGGACACAACAAACTATCCGGCCCTGGAAGAAAACATCGTAGTAGATGTTGCTATTGTAGGTGGAGGCATAACGGGAATCACCACAGGCTGTTTACTGAAAAAAGCAGGTTTAAAAGTTGCAATCATAGAAGCAGACCGGATTGCTCGAGGCACATCAGGCCATACAACAGCTAAAATCACCTCCCAACATGGTTTAATTTATGACAAAATAGCCTCACAAGTCGGCATGAAAAAAGCCAAGCGATATGCCCAATCCAACGAGAAGGCCATAAGGCTTATTGCCAAAATCATAGAAGAACTCGATATTGATTGTGATTTCGAGTGGCAAGATGCCTACGTATACACCCAGTCAGACAATTACATGGAAAAAATCAAAAAAGAGGTGGAAATAGCCCAATGTCTGGGGATCGAGGCTTCCTATGCCACGGACCTGCCTCTGCCTTTTCCGATAAAGGCTGCTGTGAAATTTGAAAAACAAGCAAAATTCCATCCACGCAAGTTTCTACTGAAGGTGGCACAATATATCGACGGGGATGGCAGTTATATTTTTGAAAATACCAATGCCGTTGGAATCGAAGAAGGAGAACAATGCTCTCTATTTGCGGAGAACGGTAAAAAAATCACCGCACCAAAGATTATAATAGCGACCTTGTTCCCTTTTTCCAACTTCAGAGGATTATATTTTACAAGGATGTTTCAGGAAAGATCCTATATTGTAGCACTCAAAGCAAAATCCAGGTTCCCCGAAGGAATGTATATAAGTGCGGAAAAACCCACCCGTTCTATGCGTTCCCACCCTTTCGGCGATGGGGAAATAGTACTGGTAGCGGGAGAACATCATAAAACAGCCCACGGTAAAGATGAAAACACTCACTACAAAAATCTGATTGACTTTGCAGACAAAAATTTCGGTATTGAGGAAATTCTGTACAGATGGTCGGCACAAGACTGTACAACCATGGATAATATTCCCTACATAGGCAACATGTCCCCCAACTATCCTAATATTTATGTGGCCACAGGATTTAAGAAATGGGGGATGACCACCGGTGCGGTATCTGCAATGATTTTAAGGGACCTTGTTGTAAAGGGCAACAATCCCTGGGCTGAGGTTTACGATCCTTCCCGGTTTGTGGATAAAGGTTCCGTGTTAACATTTATTAAGCAAAACCTGGATGCCATTGTAAGTTTCGCTTCCGGCAAACTGCCCCTTGGGTCAGCTTATAAAAAAATCGAAAAAGGGGAAGGGAAGGTCATAAGTGTAGCCGGACAAAAAA
>JAAZJW010000043.1 GCA_012800145.1 Clostridiales bacterium
AATAAGACCAACTTCCTGCTTTGTTTACCACATTTTAATTTTCAGGACTAAATTACTATATAACGGTTCCTTTATCCCATTAATAGGGAAACCCGGCATACTAAACTTGTTTATGGTATCAATAATTATTAACCTCAATTTCCTTTTTGTATGCAATATCTGTAATTTCGATTATTCTATCCTTTGGAAGTAACCAGTTACTTACCTTAGTATAATCTGATAGTACTATTTTGTCAACTATTAGTTTTATTGGCATATACATGCATTATTCTGGCTAAATATGTATATAAATTAAAATATGCCCTACAAAAAATAAACAAAAATTTTCCAAGTTAACCCGGAAAATTTTTGTTTATCATAATATTTTTACAAGGGTCTTTGTACCCCCTTTTATGTTACAAATATCAGCTATACAATTCACTTTGTCTGCAAAGGTTATAAATTAAAACTAGCCTTCAGTTTTTTCTTCATATTTGCAATCCCTGTTACTGCATACTATTCTGTCACCTTTTTTACTTTTTCTACATACTAATATACTTTCACATTGCGGACAGTTTTTACCTACAGGCCTGTTCCAAGATATAAATCTGCATTGCGGAAAATTACTGCAACCATAAAATAATCTGCCTTTTCTGGATCTTCTCTCTATTACGTCTCCGTCCTTACATTGTGGACATTTTACACCAATTTTATGGAGAAAGGGTTTAGTCTCATTACAGTCAGGATAATTCGGACAAGCCAGAAATTTGCCATATCTGCCGTGTTTGATTAACATAACAGCTCCACACTTTTCACAGTTTTCATCACTTTCTTCTACTAAATTGACCTGTTCCATGTGTTCTTCAGCATTAGCCAGCATTTTATAAAATGCTCCATAAAATTCTGAAATAAGCTTTCTCCAGTCATACCCGTCTTCCTCTATGTTGTCCAGTCGTTTTTCCAAATCAGCCGTAAAATTAACGTTTATAATTTCAATAAAATATTCTACCAAAATTTCATTTATGATATATCCTAGTTCGGTAGCAACAAGATACTTGCCCTCCCTTTCGACATAGCCTCTCGCGAGTATTGTGGATATGGTCGGGGAATAAGTGCTGGGTCTGCCTACTCCAAGCTCTTCCATAGTTTTTACCAGAGATGCTTCCGTATACCTGGGTGGTGGTTGGGTAAAATGCTGTTTAGGCAATTTCTCAATTATGTTTACAACATCTCCTTTTTGTAAGTCAGGTAACTCTATATTCTCCGATACATTTGCATAGCTATATATTTTTAAAAACCCGTCAAACCTTAATATGGAACCTGTGGCTTTAAATATAATCCCGTTTACCTGAAGATCCACAGACAAGGTATCATACAAAGCCGGAGACATTTGGCTTGCTGCATATCTTTCCCATATTAATTTGTATAGGGAATATTGATCCTTGGTTAATGAAGGTTTAACTATATTAGGATGTTTACCGATATCCGTAGGCCTTATGGCTTCATGTGCATCCTGCACACCCTTCTTTTTTGTACCGGACTTTTTAGAAGATTTCTTTTTAGCATATTTTTCACCTATGTTGTCTATAATGTATTGTTCCAAAATTTCCGTAGCCTCGTCCGAAATCCTGGTGGAATCGGTCCTCATATACGTAATAAGGCCCACAGTCCCCTCTTTTTTCAGATCTATGCCCTCATAAAGTTGTTGTGCCAGGGACATTGTTTTCCTGGTGGAAAACCCAAGCTTATTAGAGGCTTCCTGTTGAAGTGTGCTCGTAGTAAAAGGTAAGCTTGGATTTCGCCTTTTTTGGCCTTTTTTAACGTTTGTTACGGTTAGAGCATCGTCTCCCATAACATCTAAAATTCTATTTACTTCTTCTTCCGTATTTATGTCTTTGTTCCCTAAATCATCAGCATAAAACTTAGCCTCAAACTTTTCTTTTTTATCGTTTTCCACCTTCAGAGTTAAACTCCAGTACTCTTCCGGTTTAAAGTTTTTAATTTCCTCTTCCCTATCTATGATAAGCTTTGTAGCCACAGACTGTACCCTGCCGGCACTGAGTCCTTTTCTGACATTTTTCCAAAGGAGTGGGCTGATTTTATACCCCACCAACCTATCTAAAACCCTTCTTGCCTGCTGTGCATCTACTAAATTACGATTAATAGGCCTCGGTTTCTTTATCGCATTTTTAATAGCGTTTTTGGTAATCTCGTTGAATTCAATTCTGCAAAGATCATCTTCCCCTATTCCCAAAGCCCTCGCTAAATGCCATGAAATAGCTTCACCTTCTCTATCAGGGTCCGTCGCTAAATAAACTTTTTTCGATTTTTTTGCCAGAGCCTTGATTTCTCTTAGCACCGGTCCTTTGCCCCGTATAGTAATATATTGCGGCTCAAAATTGTTATCTATATCAACCCCGAGTTTGCTTTTAGGCAAATCAATAACGTGTCCAACGGATGCCTTCACAACATAATTCCTTCCCAGAAATTTTTCTATGGTCTTTGCCTTTGCCGGTGATTCCACAATTACCAGGGATTTTGCCAATTAATCCACCTCCGCTATGCCGTAGTTTCCTCTAAAACTGTAAAAACAGAACCAAACCCTTATATTAGACTGATTTTACCTTGCTGCCGTAAATATTTTTCCCGGCATCTGATTTATATAACCTTTAATTTCTAATATGGTTAAAATAGGATTTAACTCGGATGCTTTTATTCCGGTTTCATTTATGATTAAATCAATGTTTATCGGGTTCCTTTTCACTATATTAAACACCTGTGTTTCCAGTTCACTTAAATCGTTTTTTGCCAACTGCTCTGTATTTGTTTTATGCATTGAATATCTATATTTGAGATTTTCTATTATATCATCGATTTCAAGCAAAATTCTGGCCCCGTCTCTTATCAGCTTGTTAACCCCCCTGCTTTGAATATTGTTAATGTTGCCCGGTAATGCATAAATATCCTTTCCCTGATCCAGCGCAAAATCTGCAGTTATTAATGCTCCACTCTTTTCAGGAGCTTCAATTACAATCACACCATCTGACAGTCCACTGACAATTCTATTTCTGGCGGGAAAATGATACTTCAACGGGGGTGTGCCCAGACAATACTCCGAAATAACACAGCCCCTTTCAAATATTTTATCCATTAAAGCTCTGTTTGAGGCCGGGTAGTATTGATCCAATCCACACCCGAGAACCCCGATGGTATAACCATTACCTTCCAATGCCCCCCTGTGACCGCATGTATCCACCCCTAGGGCCAGCCCACTTATGACTCCGACGCCCCATTCTGCAAGCTCCTTTGCAAATCGATGTGCCGCCCATTTACCGTAGGGTGTTGCCCTCCTAGTGCCTACTATGGATATTAATGGCATATCGAACTCTATTTTATTTCCTTTTATAAATATTGTATATGGAGGATCGTATATATTTTTCAATTTGGAGGGATAAGCGGAATCGTAAATTGTTAGAGGAAATATATTATTGTCCTTTAGGGCTTTGGAAATTTTAATGAAGAATTGCTCATCCCTATTTTCCATGATTTTGTTGGCTAGTTCCTCCTTGCCTCCCAGTGCATTAACAATATGTTTCCTGCCTGCATACCAAACTTCCTCTATATTATTATGAAAATAATTTATTAAACACTTTATATCCCTATTACCGATACCTTCTATATGACTTAACCATATAACGATATCTTTTTTCTCCAACGCCATATCATATCCCCCGAATTACTGAACTGTTTTATTAAAAATAATATACTGCAGTTAGGTGCCAGACAAAAAATTCAATATTTAACTGCTTTTGTGCAATGCTATTATACACCATAATACGAAAATAACAAATTTTCTTGCGGATTTTAAGGAGTTAATCCACTCAAGTTTCTATACTGTAAGGCCTCGGCTAAATGATTTTCATAAATAATGTCTTTCCCATCCAAATCAGCTATGGTCCTTGCCACCTTTAAAATTTTACTGTAACCCCTGGCACTCAGATTCATTTTACGGAAGGCCGAATTCATCAATTGTTGAGCGGAAGGCCCTAAGGAACAGTACTTATTTATTGCCGCCCCGTTTAATTGGGAGTTGAACAGATATTTTGTTTTTTTATATCTTTCCAGTTGAATCTCCCTAGCCCTTTCTACACGTTTTCTTATCTCCCTCGAAGATTCTGATCCTTTACCACCGGTCAGATTTTCATATTTTACAGCAGAAGTTTCAACTACCATATCTATTCTGTCCATCAAAGGACCTGAAATTTTATTGACATACCTGTTTATTTGGTGAGGGGTACAAACACATTGCTGTCCACCTTCAGTCCCGTAATATCCGCATGGGCAGGGGTTCATTGCGGCCAACAACATAAAATCCGCGGGATAGGTGTATGAACCGTTTACACGCGATATATGTATTACCTTATCTTCTAAAGGTTGTCTCAATACTTCCAGGGAAGTTTTGCTGAATTCCGGGAGTTCATCGAGAAACAATACACCATAATGACTCAGGGATACTTCCCCCGGTTTAGGGGTTCTTCCTCCTCCGGTTATGGCCACCGTTGAACTTGTATGATGTGGGGAACGGAATGGTCTGCTATGAACCAACCCTTCATGGGCATCGAGCAGTCCCGCTATACTATATATTTTTGTAATTTCCAAGGCTTCCCGAAATGTTAATTTTGGAAGTATTGAGGGCAACCTCCTGGCAGCCATGGTTTTACCCGATCCCGGAGGCCCTATAGTCAACAAATTATGACTTCCCGATGCTGCAATCTCCAGGGCTCTCTTTAAATTTTCTTGGCCATATATGTCCTTAAAATCCTCTGAATCAGTTTCTTCCTTACAATTATATCTAAAAGGCTCTGTATGTGTACTCAACCTTTTTTCACCTATGAGGTGAAGTGCTATATCGTTTAGGGTGTGCACGGGTATTATTTCTATACCGTCCACAACCCTCGCTTCTTCTAAATTTTCATATGGTACTACTACCTTTTTTATACCCCTATTATACATTTCCGACAACATTGGAAGGACTCCATTGATTTTATTGGTTTTACCGTCTAGGGATAGTTCCCCCAGTATCAATGTATCATCTAATTCTTCTAGGGGGACCTGCATAGAAGCACCTAAAATCCCTAAAGCAATGGGCAAATCAAAGTGACTACCTTCCTTTCTGGTATGCGCCGGCGATAAGTTAATTGTAATCCGCTTTAGGGGAAAATCCAACCCGCTGTTTTTTATGGCGGCTCTTACTCTGTCCTTAGATTCCTTTATGGCCATATCAGGTAACCCTACAACGTTTATATTTGGTAGTCCGTTAGATATATCCACCTCTACATCTATTACAGTAACTATTAATCCTGTTAAACAGCAGGTTTTTACTTTCGATAACATAAGTCCACTTCCCATTCGTCAGTTTTAATGGTTTCATTTGCTTATAACCACCATGTTTTTTTATTGAACATAAAAAATTAATCAGCATAACTAACCTGACTGATTAGATTATATGATTTCTCCAATATATAAACTGATTCTATATATAAAAATTTTTTCCTGCAATTTTTTTAACTTTGTGCAAGCCGTTGCTCTATATAAACAATTAAAATGCGTTTTCTATGTGATCTATTTTATATTTTTTCCCCATTAATTTCACTTCTACAACGTCAAATCTATAACTAAAACAGTCCTTGTTTAATTTTTGATACAGTATATATTGCTGTGATAACTTTTGTATCTTCTGTTGTTTTTTATAGTTTACCGCTTCCGAAGGCATACCGTATATACTTGAGGTTCTGGTTTTAACCTCAATGAATACAATGATATTTTGTTTCTTAGCAACAATGTCCAACTCTCCCAATTTTGTGCGATAATTGCAATCCAGTATATTATAACCCTTCTCCCTTATGTAATTTGCTGCTAATTTTTCTCCTATTAAACCAATGCGTTTATTCATAATACTGCCCCCCAGGGTACAAACTATAGTATTTTACCTAAAAATGTTTTTCTATGCATCGGGCTTGCACCATATCGTTTCAACGCTTCCCTGTGTGCCTTTGTGCCATAACCCTTATTTTGTTTGATATTATAATTTGGATATTTTGTATGCCACCTTTCACAAAGCCGGTCCCTTAATACCTTTGCCACTATGGAGGATGCTGCTATTCCATGACTGATATCGTCACCTTTAATAACAGCTCTCTGCGGAATGGGTAGGTCTATTTTTTCCGCATCTATTAATATATAGTCAGGAATAATTCCCTTTTCATTTTTATCCCTGATTGATATGACAGCTTTTTTCATTGCCAGTTTAGTAGCATTTTTTATATTAATTTTATCTATGGTTTCTGCGGAAGCCGTGCCTATACCCATAGCTACACATTCTTCTTTAATAATTTCATATAATTTCTCTCTTTTTTTAGGAGACAATTTTTTGGAATCCTTAATACCTTCTATAGCTAAACCCTTTGGCATGATAACTGCCGCGGCCAGAACCGAGCCGAATAAACACCCACGGCCCACTTCATCACAAAAAGCTATGTAATTGTACCCTTTATTCCATAACGAATTTTCTATATCTAAGGTAGGCATTCAGTTTTCCCCTCCGATTACTACTTTTTCGTTATCCTGTTCAATTTTTAACCCCCAACTTACGGTTTCTCCAGGGAGATACGCCCAATCGTTGCAGACCTGAATTCATTCAATATTATATTTGATACCCTGAGATAATCAATTTCTTCCCCCTTTAAAACACATCCCCTATTCCTTGCTATATGATCCATTAAATCTATAACAATATCATATTCCCTCTCTACTTTATATCTTACAATAATTTTTTCCCTATAATTAGCCCACAGTATTTCCAATAATCTATACGCCAATGTTTCAACGTCCATTATCTCGTCTTTAATGGCACCTATAAATGCCAGGTTTAATGCAACCGTAGAATCTCCGATTTTTGGCCATAAAATGCCGGGAGTATCCAATAGCTCCATATCCCTTCTCAATCTAATCCACTGTTTTCCTTTGGTTACTCCTGGTTTATCCCCTATTTGTGTGCTTTTTTTCCCCGCCAATTTATTAATAAGTGATGATTTTCCAACATTAGGTATCCCAACAACCATTATTCGTACGGGCCTTTGCCTTCTCCCCTTCTTTGCTAAGGCATCCATTTTGGGCTTTGTAGCTACTTCAGTCTCGTTCATTACCTGCCTTATCCCATCACCGGTAATTGTATTAACGGGAATTGCTATGATCTGTTGTTCCTTAAAATATTTTGCCCACATTGATGTAACCATGGGATCCGCCAGATCAATTTTATTGAGTATTACAATTCTGGGTTTATTGTCTATAATTCGGTTTAAGTCAGGGTTTTTGCTACTCAACGGTATACGAGCATCCAATAGCTCATAAACTATATCCACCAATGTAAGTTGTTCCCTTAAGAGTTTTTTGGTTCTTTTCATATGTCCGGGATACCAATTAATGTTCATTATTCCTACCCCCAAAAACATGTCCATGACCTATATATCGAAAATCAAGAGCCTAAGATCGGTGTGCTTGGACACAATGTATATCATAATAATAAAGAGACTGATGTCAGTCCCTTCAAATTAGTATTTTTTCCTTTCTTTGATTTTAAACGCTGCCTTGCCGATCCTATCACGTAGATAATAGGTTTTGGCCCTTCTGGCTTTACCTCTTCTGATGACTTCAACTTTTTCTATTCTAGGAGAATGTACAGGGAATGTTCTTTCTACTCCTACACCTGAAGCTATCCTTCTGACTGTAAAGGTTTCAGAGATCCCGCCCCCCTGTCTTTTGATTACAATGCCTTCAAATAC
>JAAZJW010000044.1 GCA_012800145.1 Clostridiales bacterium
AAACCGTGTGCCGGGGGTTCGAATCCTCCCAGGTGCACCATGTGTTGTATAATTATTTTGGGTAGGGAGAAAATTATGGAAGATAAGACATTCGAATTAATAGAAAAAATGTATAATGAATTCAGTAAAAAATTTGATGACATAGACAAAAGATTTGATGACATAGACAAAAGATT
This sequence comes from Clostridiales bacterium, assembly GCA_012800145.1. Classification (GTDB taxonomy): domain Bacteria; phylum Bacillota; class Clostridia; order Peptostreptococcales; family Natronincolaceae; genus JAAZJW01. The sequence goes on from JAAZJW010000044.1 coordinate 177, forward strand.
TGAAGGCATAGACAAAAGATTTGAAGGCATAGATAAAAGATTTGAAGGCATAGATAAAAGATTTGAAGGCATAGATAAAAGATTTGATAGGCTCGAAGGGGAAGTCAGAAAAACAAATGCTATAATAGAACATGACATTATGCCTAAAATTACAGTATTATTCGATGGGCACAAACAGCATACCGCTCAACTGGAAAGAATAGAAATGGCGGTATCGGAGCACGAGGAACTTATTATAAGGAAGATTAAATGAAATTGCGCATCTCTAAAGATATAGATTTTTGGATGTGCTAAATGTAGGTCGGAGTCTGTAAAAATGGATGAAAAATTTATGACTATGGCTATAGGGGAGGCAAAGAAAGCTCTCGGCAAAAAAGAGGTGCCTATAGGAGCGGTTATAGTTAAGGATAATGAAATAATAGCAAAAGCGCATAATTTAAGGGAAACTTCTAAAAATGCTATAAGCCATGCGGAAATACTCGCTATAAGAGATGCATGTAGTTTTTTAGGAAGATGGAGATTGACAGGTTGCACTATATATGTTACAATAGAGCCCTGCCCTATGTGTGCGGGGGCCATTTTACAAAGTAGGATTAAAAGAGTTGTAATAGGTGCAATGGATGCTAAATCTGGTGCATGCGGATCTGTGATAAACCTTTTAAATAATCCGGGGTTTAACCATCAAACAGAAATAGAAACAGGGGTATTGGAAAAGGAATGTTCCCAATTAATAGGGGATTTTTTTAAGTCCCTGAGGGAAAAATAAAAGGTGGGAACAAACGGGTCTGGTTAATGTCGAATACCTTATTTATACTGAATTGGAAATATGAATAGTTGAAACGCGGAGAGATGACCGAGTTGGCTAAGGGACATGCCTGGAAAGCGTGTAAGGCCGAAAGGCCCCATGGGTTCAAATCCCATTCTCTCCGCCATTAAAAAGTTTAAGGTTTGCCGTGCTAGACGGGGAGGCAGCGGCGCCCTATAACCTGCAATCCGCTATAGCAGGGTTGAATTCCCCTTGGAGGCTTTGTGCTTTGCGGGGCCGGCCCGGACAAGTGGCGATGAGGATTGGGTCCTGCGCAACGAAAAGTTATGAAGTCCGTCAGGTCCGGAAGGAAGCAGCGGTAAGTGACCCCTTTCGTGTGCCGTAGGAGTGCCTAGTTTGAGCTAACTATTTGGGTAACGCCTGTGAAGGCAGGTCGAATTGGGGTGCACGGCTCTTAAAAATTAAATAGATATTATATAAACCATGGATATTTCCGTGGTTTTTCTTTTGGGGGATATTTTTAACTTATTGATAAATAAATTTTACTCTGTTATAATTTTAAGAAAATGGTGGAGGGAGCTAAAGATGAAATATATTGAAAATTATTCAACAACTCCGCAGTACAATTTAGCGTTTGAAGAGTATGTTTTTAGAAATTTAGATTTGGAAGAGGGGGGTTATGTTCTATTATGGATAAGTAAACCCTCAATAATTGTGGGAAAAAATCAAAATACTATTGAAGAAATCAATATGGAATATGTCAAGGAAAATGATATTCAGGTTGTCCGCAGGGTTACAGGTGGTGGGGCAGTCTACCATGACCTGGGGAATTTGAACTTTACCTTTGTTATAAAGGCGGAATCATTGGGACAGATAGATTTCAAAGCTTATACTATTCCCGTTTTGAAAGCATTGGAAAAGCTGGGAATACCATGTGAACTATCGGGAAGGAACGATATTACCATCGACGGAAAGAAGTTTTCGGGTGTAGCGCAGAGCATAGTAAGGGGGAGAGTGCTGAACCACGGAACCCTTCTTTTTGATTCCCAACTGGATATTCTGTCAAAAGCGTTGAAGGTCAAGAGGGATAAAATAGAATCAAAAGGCATAAAATCTGTATCAAGCAGGGTTACCAACATTAAACCCTATGTAAAGGAAGATATTGATGTATTTGAGTTCAGG
>JAAZJW010000045.1 GCA_012800145.1 Clostridiales bacterium
TTATTTTTATCGATGAAATTGATGCCATAGGCGCTAAACGCCATCTGGATAGCAATAACGAAAAAGATCAAACATTAAACCAACTGCTGGTCGAACTGGATGGCTTTAACACAGATCAGACCGTGGTGGTTATTGCAGCTACCAACAGAATCGATCTTTTAGATGAGGCGTTGTTACGCCCCGGCAGGTTTGACAGACATATGTATATTAGTAATCCAAATGTCAGAGACAGAGAAGAAATTTTAAAAATACACACCAAGAACAAACCTTTGGATTCAAACATAAGCATTACGGACCTGGCGCGCAAAACTCATGGCATGAGCGGAGCCCATTTGTCCAACATTGCAAATGAAGCTGCTATAATAGCAGTCAGGGAAAACAAACGCATGATTACAATTTCCCATTTTGAACAAGCAATCGAAAGAATAGTCGCAGGACTTGAAATAAGAAACCCGACTATTTTATTCAAGGAAAAAGAAGTCGTTTCATATCATGAAGCCGGCCATGCTCTTATCGGAAGAATACTGAACACAGATATGGTGCAGAAGGTATCTATTGTCCCAAGAGGACATTCATTGGGTTATGTTATTCACATGCCTCAGGACGACCGATACATTCTGACCAAAGAGGAATTATGTGATAAAATTATGGTAATGCTCGGCGGCAGAGCGGCAGAAGAATTGGTATTTAGCCACTTATCGACAGGGGCAAAAGATGATTTGAAAAAGGTTACCGAAACCGCAATGCAAATGGTATGTGATTACGGAATGAGTGATTTAGGTTTTATACACAATGAACCCGATATGATACGCTCCCTGAGCGATTCTATAAATCGGGAGATCAACAAAATAATAGATAAATGCTACAAAATAACATATAATTATTTAGAAAAACATAGAAACGAACTAGAAAAAATATCTGCCGCACTCCTGGAAAAAGGAGCCCTGAATAAAACGGAATTAGATGAATTACTAGGGGACTTCTCCCCGGATCCCAAACCAGAGGACAGGGAAAAAGAACTGGAAGCGGTCTAAGTATATGATTATGGGGCCAGGCTCGAATCATTTGCTCATCCTGTGCAAATAATCCGGGTCTGACCCCATATTTTCTAAGTCATTGTTCGTTTTGTTGTTTTTCTTCGATTTCTCTGGTAATATCATTAACAAAGGCTTCTGCAGATATAGCACCCAGCTCCCCTTTATCCCTAGATCTGACAGACACTTTTCCTGATTCTACTTCCTTGTCCCCGATTATTAGCATATAGGGAATTTGGGATAATTGAGCTTCTCTTATCTTGAATCCTACTTTTTCGTTTCTTGTGTCTACCTCAGCACGTATATCTTTTTCTTTCATCTCTTTTTCAAGTTGCAGACAATGCCCAATATGTTTATCTGCAATGGGCAATATCCTGACCTGAACAGGGGATAACCAAGTCGGAAATCTTCCCGCATAATGTTCTATTAAAATCCCGATAAACCTTTCTATGCTTCCGTATATTACTCTATGCAACATTATGGGTCTATGATCCTCACCGTCAGGACCCACATAACTTATATCAAATCTCTGAGGCATTTGAAAATCTAATTGAATTGTTCCACATTGCCATGTACGTCCAATACAGTCTTCCAAGTGAAAGTCTATTTTAGGGCCATAAAATGCACCATCACCCTCGTTAACCTTATATGGCAGTTCCCTCTCTTCCAGAGCAGCCTTTAAAGCATCTATAGCAACATTCCATTCCTCGTCTGTACCCATGGCATCCTCCGGTTTTGTAGATAACTCAACGTGATATTTAAATCCAAAGGTACTGTAAATATGATCAACAAAATCTATTATCCCGATTATTTCATCCTTAATTTGTTCCGGCAATATAAATAAATGAGCATCGTCCTGTGTGAAACTTCTAACCCTCATAAGCCCGTGCAGAACGCCTGATAATTCATGTCTGTGCACTATTCCAAGCTCGCCCATTCTGATAGGCAGATCTCTATAGCTTCGCTTTTTTCTACTGTACATCAGTATGGCACCGGGACAGTTCATGGGTTTTATGGCGTAATCTTCCCCATCTATTTTTGTAAAGTACATGTTCTCCTTGTAATGGTCCCAATGTCCTGATTTTCTCCAGAGATCCTCATTCAAAATTATGGGTGTCCTTATTTCTTCATACCCGCGCTTTGCATGCTCATTCCTCCAAAGATCCTCCAAAATATTCCTGATAACCATTCCTTTTGGATGAAAAAACGGAAAGCCGGGTCCTTCTTCACTTAAACTGAATAAATCCAGTTCCTTACCCAATTTTCTATGGTCCCTTTTTTTAGCTTCTTCCAGTCTATGAAGGTGTTCCTTTAAATCCGATTTTTTAGTGAAAGATGTACCGTAAATTCTCTGGAGCATTTTGTTTCTTTCGTCGCCCTTCCAATAGGCACCTGCTATACTGAGTAACTTGATTGCCTTTACTTTACCTGTAGAAGGCACATGGGGACCCGCGCAAAGGTCTGTAAATTCACCTTGCTTATAAAATGATATTTCTTCCCCTTCAGGAAGGTCCTTTATTAATTCTACCTTATAATCTTCACCCTGCTCTTCCACGAATTTTATAGCCTCATCCTTCGGCAGCACAA
>JAAZJW010000046.1 GCA_012800145.1 Clostridiales bacterium
CAGCGGTATCAGCATTTCCTTTTCTTCCTCGTTCAATGATTTTTTAGCCAAATCAAAAAGTATTAAAATATATTCATATGCCCTCTTGAAGGCAAAATATGAACTAAAACCCCTTTCATATATATATTTTTTGACTTTATTAACCTGCTCTTCCTCTCTTCTTTGGGAAAAATTATATAAGTATTCCAAGGCAATATCACTGTAAAATATCCCCTTGATGAGAGCAATGTATGCCAGATTATAAGGATAAGGCAGGGAATCCCCCACACGTATTTCTATACAATTTTTTACCCTGACGTCCGGAAACACCATATTCATAATGTGTTTTATTTCTTTCTCCGTAAAAACATATCTGTCCATAAGCCCTTCTACGGTTTCATTGCCTATATTGATAAAATCACCGTTTTTCGTGATTGTAATAGGAGAAGCGTCTAATATATATTCGGCATAATCCCTATATCCGAAATCTTCCCCAAAGGAATTCGGTACACTGCCACTTCTCTTTTTATCCACGTTTGCCCATATCAAACTCCTGAGACTGAATTTATCATAAACTTCACCTTCAAATACAGGTGAATTGTCAGATATCAGATAAAGCAGGGGACTGATAAAATTGGCCACACGAAATTTTCTGGTAAAATCATATTCATCTTTATAATCGATAAATACCCTCAAGGCAGCCGTGCCCTTCATCATGTTATGAGCATATTTCCCCTTTCCTCTAAAATAACCGAACATATATTTATATTTCTTCCTGGGGACAAGGGGCATATCCTTAACAGACGATTTAGGATGATACCCTATACCCATCAACAATAAATTGCGTTTTTCCAGTACAGGCACTATATCATTTAAAAAGCTGAAATAAATAGATTCTATCTCCTTTATAGTTTTGCAGGGCCTTATATCAATTTCTATTTGGCCACCGGATTCCAATAGGATTTCCCTATCTTGCCCGAGTAACCCTACCAAATGACCCCCTTCATAATTGCCTTTGTACCCTTTTGAAAGCAATTCCCGTAAAATACCTTCAATACCCTCTTCCCCATAATACCCGATAGATTCCATGGTATTCTCGCTAACAACAATATGTTCAATTTCTACACCAATTTTAAAGTCCTTTATGTTCTTTTCCCCGTTCCTGATCAACGAGACAATAGATGCTAAATTCCTTTCATATTTCATATAACTTACCCCTTATCTCAAAATAAAAGTATGCTTCCATATTTCCTACCCATAAACATATATGTTTACACATTTTTTTATAATTTTAGCGGCGGTGGGCATGAAACGTCCGATATAATCCATAAAAAACAGTCCCCGGGGATTCCCGGAGACCGTTTTTTATGAATTATAAATTATTTTGCGCTCTGCAAGCTCTAATGACGTGTCTTGCTAGAATAGAGGTAGTTACAGAACCTACTCCGCCCGGTACAGGTGTTATCATTCCGGCTACACCTTCGGCTCCTTCAAAATCAACGTCTCCTACCAGATTTCCTTCGTCATCCACGTTAATACCTACGTCGATAACTGCTCCACCCTCTTTTACAAAATCCTTGGTAGCAAATTTAGCTCTTCCTATAGCTGCTACTAAAATGTCTCCAGCCTTAGAAACTCCCGCAATATCTTGTGTTCTGGAGTGACATATAGTAACTGTTGCATTTTCCCTAAGTAGTAATAATGCAGCAGGTTTGCCTATAACCATAGACCTACCTAAAATTACCGCATTTTTGCCTTCTAGGGGAACCTCATAATGCTTTAATATTTCGATAACCGATACGGCAGTACATGGGGCAAAACCGGTTTCATCATCTTCTACCAATTTTGCAGCATTAATCGGGCTGAAGCAGTCAATATCCTTTTCCGGTGCAATTACATATTTGATAACTTCTTCGTCCAGTTGTTTTGGGAATGGTCTGAATACCAGTATTCCATTTACAGCCGGGTCGTCGTTTACAGCTTTTAATTCCTTTATAAAGTCATCTTGTGTTATATCTTCAGGTAATTCTTTAACCTCTGCTTCTATGCCTACCTTCTTGGACCTGCCAAGTGCTCCTCTTTCATAAGCCAAGTCATCAGGACTTGCACCAACCCTGACAATAGCAAGCTTTGGAGTTACTCCCTTTGCCTTTAGTTCCTCTACTTCTTTTATCAACCCTTCGCTAATTTTATCCGCTACGGGTTTTCCTTTTAGTATCGTTGCCAACTGAAGACCCCCTCCTTTAAATAATATTTATCAACTAAAATCCAGATAAAATCAATCTGAATTAAGTCTTCGTCTAAATATGGAGCGTACCGATGATTTGATATTCGGAAGGTATATTGTATTCTGAAAAATCACCGTCCAATTCTTCTCTATAAATACTCCATCTGGCCGGCAAACCCGCTTCCTTAAAAGCGTTTTCCATATATAACATCATAATACCGGCATCAAATAGAAGATATTTTTCGTCTATATCCCTGCCACCTACAGTTAAAATAATTTGATCATTGTGTATAATCAGTTTCCACGGCTGGGGATTTACCCAAGATGGGACCAATACAAGGCTATTTAATGCTTCTTCTATACCCATGGTTTTAAGCTCCCCATGATAAATCGTTTTTCCCCATTCATTTTTAAATACAAAATCATCTATGTTTATGTGCAGATCTTCACTTTTATCAGTATGTCGTATATGTGTTTTTGGATAACCCAATGCTATCATGGCTGTCAGTTCCCCAGGGGCGTTCACCCCAAGGTCGGTTTTAAGCCTGTCAGCATCCTTTTCTACAAAAATCCAACAGCTGCCTACATTCAGCTCCACAGCTTTCAGCATTATCTGTTCTAAAATATAAGCCGCATTAGATATGTATCCTTCCTTAACCTCACTGAGTAATGCTACATAATTGGGGGCCAAAACCAAATTACCCATATAACTGACTCTGCCCCTCAATATTTCTTCCTTCCCCCATCCGTCCTCAATAAAAACAAATTTTATGCCTATGTTTTCCCGAAGTACTTTTATCTCTTCTAAAAATTCTTCAAATATTTTAATCTCGTTGAAGCCCAGTTTTCTTTTTTCATATTTTTCAACAGGTTTTCTCCTTTTAGTTATGCCTAGAAAAGTCATATATTTCACCCCTTTGCTTTTATTTTATAGGCTATAAGTTATAATATGCTATACCCAATAAGTATAAAAGCAAATCCTTGAAATTTATTTTGATCATTACCTTTTCCGGGCCTGTACACTTATCCTAATAACCCTTTTATGCGTATTCAGCAGGTTCCCCCACTTTCTGCAATACAATTTGTCCAAGGAAATCATAATCATTATAACATTTTTTCGGCGATTTTACCACCTCTACTTAATATCCTTCATCTTGTCTTTGATGGTTAATTTTGTTTTTTTCCAGATAAGCAAGCCTTATCTCATCTTCAGTAAAATCCAATTTACCTCCCAACAGTAAAAAATGGTTAAACAGTCTTTGATAGTTGTCTAATGTGGGTTCATGTTGAAATGTAACAATTTCCATAAACATATTTTGAAACTGTTCTGTCAAATTGTTGGTGTTTTCAATTCCGATCGGATTGATATCTGTTAACCCGTTTTCTAAGCCTATGCTCAGGATAAAATGAAGACAGTCCACATACTCCTCTAAAATAGTCTCCCTCGGGGAAGACCCTTTGTTACTCCAGAATTTAAAGCAACGAGTTTCATTTGCTAATTCTCCGAGCTCTACCTGTAGTGCCAATATTTTGGATGGAACCAGGTTCATACCTTTCAAGCCATGTTCTATGCATATACGGTTGTCCAATTTTTCTTGTATTTCATATAGTTCAGATATATCCATTAAAACCCCCACCCTGTATATTTCCCAATACGGGGAAACCATTTTGTACCCCTATGACTACATTATATTGCATTGTATTTGCCCTTTCAAGTAGGGGCAGATAACCCTGTTTTCCCGGAGTGAACAAAATCATTTGGCCACCTACCCCCGCAACCTCCATAACAACGGTAGTTTTCACTGGGTCTGGGACACCTGCGGTTTTCCCTGGCATTCTGAAATATACAAGACTTTTTGGAAGATTTATGCTATAATAAAAGAAAAATATTTATCGCTGGGGGCGCCATGTGCTGAGAGGACCATTCCAACCCTTAGAACCTGTAGGTTAAGACCTGCGTAGGAAAGCGAATTCTGCAAATACAATGTGAAGAGGCTTTCTTTTCACATTTTTTATTTTACCGGTGATAAATAGAAGAGAGGATGTCATATTATGTTTAAAAAATTATCAGAGTTGAAACTCGAAGATTTCCGGGATTGGTTTCGTAATTTTGATGGTAAAACTGTATTTAAAAAATTGTTAGAATTGAAACCTACAACAATTATTATTTTAGCCTCCCTATTGTTAATCTCTATTGCCTTGGCTTTCAGGGAAAGGAAAAAAGAACGCGAATCCGAATATGTAAAAATGATAGTGTACGGGAGCCTATGCATCGCCCTTTCCTTTGTCCTTTCCTATATACGATTATACCGTTTTCCGCAGGGCGGTAGCATAACACCTGCAAGTATGTTGCCCATGTATATATTTGCTATTATGTTCGGTCCTACGGCAGGTATATTGGCCGGGTTTGCTTTCGGAATGGTCAGATTAGTTCAGGATCCTTTTATTATTCATTGGGCACAGTTTTTCTTGGATTATCCCTTATCCTTTGGCGCATTGGGCTTAGCAGGTCTATACCGCAAAAACATAGCAGTATCTTGCCTTATCGGAGGCTTCAGCAGGTTTTTTATGAACTTTCTATCAGGAGTTATTTTCTTCGGCTCCTATGCTCCTGAAGGTATGAATGTAATAATTTATTCACTTACGGTAAACGGGTTGGTTATCGGAACAGATACATTAATCTGTGTTGTTGTCAGCCTCATTCCGCAAATACAAAACGCTGTAAAACAGGTAGAAAAAATGGCTGCATAATAAAAACTATGGGGCCTTTCAGACTGCGCAATAACTGTCTCTCTGATCAAAGCGAAGCCCCACATTTTTGTCATCCTGAGACGAGCAGGATAAGTTTGACCCGCGAAGGATCTATGAAATATAATGATTACGGAAAAAAATAACGGTTATATATATGGATGATGTTATATAACTAAGGGAATCGAAAAAATAAAACAATGGTATATGGGAAAGGATGAAAGCAATGAAATCATTCGGTCAATTTCTACAGAGCGGGGACTGGAAAGGGGAAAAACACGTTCCTGTAATACATGCGCCTGAAACTGTAACAGCAGGGGAACCTTTTGAATTAAAAGTATCCGTAGGGGATGCCATCGGGCATCCAAACACGCTTGAACATTATATATCTTGGTTTAAGGTATTTTTCCATGCGGAAGGTGCTAAATTCCCGGCGGAACTTGCAAATTTCAGATTTTCCGCCCATGGTGAAGGGGACAATTTTACAGACCCAGTTGGTTGCACACAGATAAGGCTGCAAAAATCCGGCACAATTTATGCTCAGAGTTATTGTAATATTCATGGGGTGTGGGAGAGCAGCAAGGAAATTGAAGTGAAATAGACGTGTAGGTCTGATAATATTCAGTTGGTCGGTTGGTCAGGGGTCAGTTGGCCAGGCCAGACACAAGGGGACATCAGACTGTGTGAAAAATGTCATCCTGAGCGAAGCGAAGGATCTCAAATGGCCTAAAAACGAGATTCTTCGCTACACTCAGAATGACAAAAAG
>JAAZJW010000003.1 GCA_012800145.1 Clostridiales bacterium
AAACTTGAACCTTTAATTAATAGAAAACTCGGGGATTTGGTAGATGAAGAACAAATGGAGGGAATAATCAGGGCAAAAGGCAGAACAGGACAATTGTTGGAAATACTAATCGGAAATAAAAATTCGCCCAGGACATTAGACTTTACAGACGGGGAATTAAAAACAAACAAGTGTGATAGATATGGTAAACCGCTTGAGACCATGTTTATTACTCAGATTAATTCAATTATAGATGATTTAATTTCAAAAAAAGATTTTTATGGAACCCATTTATATGAGAAGATATCTAATTTGTTATATGTACCTGTATGTAAAGAGGGGGACCCTTGGAATTGGTTCTTTCTACCATATATTCACGTTAACTTAAATGATGAAAAAAACTATGAACTTAAAGCACAACTTGAAAAAGATTATTATAATATTTGTGAACAATTAAAAATATGTATCGAGACAAGTGATGATGGTTATATCCATACCTCAAACGGAGAATTAATTCAAATTAGATCGAAGGACTCCAAGCCATATGGGCCAATATTTTCAAATATTTATAACAGATATATTTCTGATAAAAACCATGCCTTTTATTTTAAAAAGGAGTTTATGAAATATATTGCGCAAAATAGATAATGGACCATTCACATTTGGCATAGAACCGGAAAAAAATATAAGGGAATTATAATATTTTGGTCAAAAAAGGAAAACTGCAAATTAGATTCAAAGGACAGAACCTATAACCATAAGGAAACTAAAAACGGAAAGAAAAGGGAATCTATAAAAGTCCGACTGCGTTGCCATAAAAAAATGACAAACAAAGCGTTCCTCTGCCATAAAGTGTCTTTTTGCTATATGCAAAGCTAAAAGAATGCAAACAGGGGGACGGTTCCCCTGTTTGACATAATTAAGATATCAGGACAAAATATCTCTGAGGTGATGGAATTGCCAAGGACAAAGCGATTACTAAGTTTAACAGGGATATATCATGTAACGGTAAGAGGAATAAATCGATAAAGTATTTTTGTTGGGGATAGGGATTATTCAAGATATATAGAAACCTTTGGAGCAGTTATAATGAATACTACGAAACAAGTAATATGGTGGATACCAATTTTGCTTTGCAGATGTTTTCATCCGATAAAAAAAGCGGTAGCAGAGTTTGGCAAATTTCACACAGAAATCACCGACAGCTGGTGCCTAGATATTGATGAAGGGAAAAAGGCACCTTCAGATAAAGATGTGAGGGATTTAGCACTAGATAAATATAATATAGATTTGTCTAAACTTCAAAATATGGAGCAAAAAATTCAAGATGGAATTATAAAATACCTAAAAAAGATCGGGAGATTTCCTTGAGACAGTTATCAAGGCTTACCGGCTTCACCATTCACAGGATCTATAAAGTGAGGGTTTAAAAAAGGACTCAAACAGGAGAACCGTCCCCGTGTTTGTTTTAATATATGCAAAGGTGGTATGTTTATGGATAAGAAGATGTCGGGGGATATAGAAAATTTGTTAGACGAAAAACTTAAACCTATTAAAAATGACATAAATAGTTTAATATCGGAAATCAATAATATAAAAAACCTTTTAGAATCAAGATCTGGTGAAACGTTTGAATTTGATAATGATTATGGTTCCCGGGATATAGCCTTTAACCGAAAATATTCGGGAATTGATGTAGAAACTATATGGTCTGAAGCGAAGCAATTAATAAAAGCCGAACTGACAGAAGTTAGTTATAACACATGGATTGATCCAATTGCTCCGATCAAACTGGAAAAAGATACAATCTATTTGGAGACAAGTTCTTTATTCCCAAGAGATATTGTAAACAGGAGATATTCAGGTTTAATAAAAACAGCTATATCTAGCGTTACATCACAAAATTACGATGTTAAAATTGATGCAGCCAATTCAGTCATAAATGAGGAAAGAAATATTTCGAGTAAACCAAAAGACAATGAATTTAAATCAGTTTTTGATACAAAATATGCCTTTAGTTCCTTTATAATGGGGAAATTTAACCGTTTAACCTGTGAAAGTGCTAAATATATGGCTGAGGATATTAGTAGAAGTATTAAATTATTATATATTTACGGCGGGAGGGGAATGGGTAAAACACACTTGCTTAATGCTATCGGCCACTATATATACACATATAATCCGGGAAAAAAAGTTGTCTATCTCACCATTGATGATTTTGTTAATCAGATGATTGATAGTATCCGAAGGGATAAGCAGGGAGAATTTTTCAATAAATTTAAGGACGCAGATTTAATAATGATAGATGATTTACAACACATATCAGATAAAGAGAGAACACAGGAGGAATTTCACAGGGTGATTTCCGGTTTGTTAGAGATGGACAAACAAGTTATTATATCTTGCACCGAACCACCGGAACAAATAAACATACAAAATGATTGTTTCAGCAGAGTATTTGAAATGGGTGGAGTATTTGAAATTGGAAAACCGGATTTTGACGACAGGTTATTAATTTTAGAAAAGAGGGCCGACGAAAAAAATATTGAAATAAGTAATGAAATTTTGGAATTGATTGCAAAAAATGAAGACTATAATGTCAGAGAGTTGATTAACATTTTAAATAGATTAAGGGCCTACATAAATATAACAGGCGGACCTATAACTGTGGGATTAGTTGAAGATATTATCAGTGAAGGATTTTTCAGAGAGAAGGATTGAAACAATATACGGGGTCAAGCCTGTTCCCGTGGCTTTTTGGAGTTACAGTTCACACCCCAACCCATGCGCAGCCAACCAAATGTGCAAAATTTCAATTAATGTACGAATTTTACGAGATTTATCCCAATTCATACCATATCTACAACATATTAGCTTATAATTTATGCAATAGTATTCATTATGTTGTATATTTGCTGTATATATAGGAATTACTTGAAATTTTGCACAGTCGGCTATTGGCAGGAGGGTGTTTTGGTGGCAGGGTGTGAACAGTAACTTTTTGGAATCGAATTTAATGCCTCTTAGGCCTGCTAATATATTGGGTGACAAAGGGGGACGTCAGGCTGTGTGAAAAAGCACCCTTCCCGCTTTTTGTCATTCTGAGTGTAGCGAAGAATCTCGTTTTTAGGCCATTTGAGATCCTTCGCTTCGCTCAGATACCATAGAAAGTCAACATATATTTTTACAAAAAACAACCACTTAAGGTATATTAAATACGATAAATATACTTTTATTGGAAATATATGAAGACTTTAATAAGGAATTTTATCCTTTCTTTATCGAATTTCTATCCTATGTTTTTGGTTTGCTTTAAACAAACAGGGGGACGGTTCCCCTGTTTGACATAATTAAGATACGAGGCTAAAATATCCCTGAGTGATGGAATTGTCAAGGACAAAGCGATTACTAAGTTCAACAAGGATATATTATGTAATGGTAAGGGGAATAAACCAGCAAAATATTTTTGTTGAGGACAATGATTATTTAAAAGATACTTTGAGGGGA
>JAAZJW010000047.1 GCA_012800145.1 Clostridiales bacterium
AAGTCCAAAAATGCTTTTGATTCAGCAGAATGTTTACTGTCCTTTACTACTCCCACCGGATAGGTGACTTCCTTATGGCTGCCTTCAGGTGCTTCCGTTACAATGGTCACATTATCTGTTGTGAAAGCGTCCGTAGCATATACAATACCACAATCAACCTCTCCATTTTCAACCCAGGTGAGAACTGATCTAACATCGTTTCCCAGTACCAATTTTGGTTTGACCTTATCCTTTAAGTCTAAATTTTTGAATATCTCCTCGCTGTATTGGCCTACCGGCACGTTTCCCGGATCTCCTATAGCAAGCTTTTTAACATCCGCATTTCCTAAATCCTCAAAAGAAGAAATTTTTAAGTCGCTGTCCTTAGGAATTATAAGTACTACCTTATTTACCAACAAGGTCTTAATAGTATCATCCAGCATTAAATTAGCTGTTTTTAGGGCCTCCATTTGTTTTTGAGCAGCCGACATAAATACATCCACAGGTGCACCCTCTTCTATTTGAGCCTGCAAAGCGCCGGAACTGCCAAAAGTAAAATTCAAGTCGATTTCGGGAGCTTCGGTTTTATATGCATCCGCTAATTCCCCCATTACATCGGTTAAACTGGCAGCCGCAGATACTAACAATTCTACCGTTTCTTTTGGGGTTTCATCTGAAACATCGTCACCCTGAACATCTGAATCCTTAGGTTTACAGCCAAACAAAATGGTTACTGATAAAATCATTACCAATAAAATAACAAGTGCTTTTTTAGGCTTCATTCCAATCCTCCTTTTTTAGACTATCATTATGCTGCTGTTATACTGCCTTAAAATCTTTCCATAAAACTGATTATTAAAATAGAAACAATTACATTAAGTGATAACCCTTAAATGAAAACAATAGTTATGTTTTAAAATCACCCAAATGAAATTCTCCCTTAACTAAAATCTGCAAATCCAATTGCGCCGGAATTTTCACCGCACCGAACTTCTCTATTTTCTGAATACCAGCCACATTTCATAAGAATTATGTTCAATATCGAATTCGGGTATATCGGTTTCAGACAGGATTTCACGCCATTTAAGGGGCTGTTCGGGCCCTATATTTTTGTTGACAAAACCGAACCAATCCGGGTTTATTTGAGACATTCTTTCATCCACCTGTTTTTTTATCTGAGATGAACCAAATCCGCCGCCGATATAAGCAAACCCGCCGGGTGCCAAAACCCTGTATATTTCATTTAGAGCCTGTACCTGTTCCTCCCAAAAAAACATAGAACCCCTACTGATGGCAATTTGAACAGAACCCGTTTCTAAGGGAATATTATGTACATCTCCAACCAATGGTTTGGCTCTGGATTCAAGTTGTTGGTCAGAAATATTTTCCTGCAAAACTTCAATCGCTTCAGGATTATTATCCATTAAATAAATATTCAGGTTGCTTGCTTTGGCAATAGCTAATCCTAAATGCCCACTCCCACATCCTATATCCAAACATGTGCCTTCACTAATTTGTGCCTTGTCCAACATTTGCTTTGCTATAGCAGGATAAATTGGTGCGAATATTTCATGTGCTATCTTATCAAATTCCTTGGCCTTATTGCCCATGTCCCCATCTCCCTATGTATAAAATATCTAAAATTCGTTTATCCATGCAGATTATTACCCCTATGCTTTCAACTATTGTTTTTGACAATAAAAAAGGCTCCACCATCATGGATAGAGCCATTCGTTTTATCGTTAGCGTTCTCCTTTCCACAATGGGAGGCATAAAAGTTACCCTTTATACCCTAACGACCTGGGTTCTATGAACATATATTTCATAGAAACATCAGGTTCGGAGATATATTCTTTTTTTGTATTATACACCATTAAAGGGAATACTGTCAAGTAAAACGCTACTTTGTATGTTGTTGTCACTATGTTACTGAAATACCTTCACAAGGTTTCCGAATTGTTCTTTGTTGTGTTGGATTTTGTCCTCATTACCCAAAACACATAAATAATTTTCTTGCATCGCCTCCCCGAGTAATCCGGCATACTGCCTTATATCTTCCGGGGTTGTGTTTAAAACCTGAGTCCTCTCCTTTTGGAGTTCATCTGGGGTTATTCCACTGATATACTGATTTACCGCTTTTTCCCCCCTCATTGATGGACTTAAGGGTGCATCCATGCTACTTATGGTTCCTATAATGTATTTTCGCATTTCTCTTTCATTTGCATCAAAATTTTCTATATAACTGTGCATATCATCATATACCTGAAGGGTTTCTGATAAGTTCGGATCCCGATACGAACTGAACAGAAGATTGCCGTTTCTATTTAATCTGACCAGAGAACCATATGCACCGCCCACTACACGCACCCTATTCCAGAGATAATCCAGGCCTACTATTGTCGATAACACCTGCATATGGCCGGAATATTCATATCCCAGTTTTCTGAAATTATTTCCCTTCGCTACATACTGTACTTTACCGGATGTCAACAGTCCCTCATTCTTAGGGGCAAGGTCGAATGAATAATCACGTTTTTCTAATTTATCATTCGATAAAGATTCAACAAATGAATCGATTCTTTCCCTAATTGATTCAAAATCTTTATTTTCAGAGGTAACACCTACTAAAACATTATTTTTGTTAAAAATCAATTCAAATACCTTTTTTAAATTTTCTAATATATCTTCCTGTTTTTCGGTAAAATTTTTGGCTAAGTCGGAGATAAACATATAATAGGAAATACCACTGGTTTCTTCTATATATTTGCCGATGGAAGAAAAATAAGAATTCACCCTGGTTCCGGCAATCACATGCCCCTTATCAAAGATAACCATTTCCAAACGGGATTGTGATTCTTCTATAACTTCCTTTATCCTGTTTACCTCATTAAATTCTGTATTGTTGACTAACTCCCCCAACAGATTAAATAATTGTTTCAAATTTTTTACCAATGCAGAAGATCTGACCGCAAATTTAGGTAGAAATTTATCGTATCCTTGTTGTAATGAATATGTCCCTATTCTGGAACAAATACCTCCCGTGTTAATGTCTATTAAATTCGACAATTTGTCATAAGTATAATTTTTTGTGCTGATTTTCCCCAGTAAACTGGTTAACAAGGCTACATAGGGTATTAAATGTTGGGGAACAGACGTGGTATCAAACAATAAATTTATATAGGCAATTTCATTAGTAAAAGTGGGATGGTGCAGCACCTTGACATCCTTTATTATCGTTTCATTTAATTCTATATGTTCTATTTCCTTTTCTATATCTTCTATATCCAGTAAAGGTATAGATAAAAGTTCCTCCTCTGTATCCCCGCGAGACTGGTGCTGTTCCAGTTTCTGATTTGTATCTATCAGTTGTTGGATTTCATTTTCGTTTAATTGTTTTTTATATTCCCCAAGCATTTTCTCTTCTTCTTTCTGTCTTTTGCTCGCAAGTCCCCTCTCCGGCTCCAATATTATTAAACTGCTGTGAGGGTTGTTAAGCACATACCTTCTGATTAAGGCCTCAAAATAGTTTGTTTTTAAAGCCGATTTGATTCTATCCAAACTCTTTTCATATTCAAGATGAAACCAGGGTTTTTTATCATAAAGCCAGCTATTCATACATTGAATATTATAAACTAGTCCTTTTGGTTGATGTCCAAAATCCGCTTCCCGAAGTTTAAACTCGTGGATATTAATCGCTGCTTCGATTATTTTCTTGTCAATACCCTTTTTCACGAGATCAGTCAGGGTGTCTTCAATAACCTTTAGAAACAATTCCTTGTCTTCCCTGTTACTGTTTTTAATAACAATACTAAATGTGGGCTGTCTGATACTGCTGTTAAAGGAACCGAAAACATCTTTGGCGATACCGGCCTCAATTAATGCCTTTTTAAGCGGAGCCGCGGGAGTCCCCAAAAGTATATAATTCAAAATAGTAAAGGCCAACACCATTTCAGCATCTTCCGACCTACCCACAACATAGTTTTGACTTATAAACGTCTTGTCTTCCAAGCCCTCGTCAGCAGAAATAGAATATGTTTCTGTTATTTCCCTGCGCTTATCAAACTGAGTTTGAATGCCGATATCAGAATCGATTTCTTTTTTATCAAATTCGTTCAGATATTTTTCGTCTATGAATTTTAGATGTTCTGCCAAATTACCATCCCCGTACAGGTATATATAGCTGTTCGACGGATGATAATATGTCTTATGAAAATCTAGAAATTGTTCATATGTGAGATTTGGTATTGCTTCCGGATCCCCGCCGGATTCGAATCTGTATACAGTATCCGGGAACAGGGATTCCTCTATTTTTCTGAATAGTACCTGTTCAGGGGAGGTAAACACCCCTTTCATTTCGTTATAAACCACGCCTTTAATTATAATCGGATCTTCCGGATCATTAAGCTCATGGTGCCATCCCTCCTGCATAAAGGTTTCCGGACCTTTATATATATTTGGATAAAGTACCGCATCCAAATAAACATCCATAAGATTAATAAAATCCTTGTCATTTTGACTGGCAACAGGGTACATGGTTTTATCTGAAAAGGTCATCGCATTTAGGTATGTGTTTAATGAGCCTTTTGCCAGTTCAACGAAGGGATCCCTCAACGGGAACTTTCTGGAGCCACAGAGCACCGAATGTTCTAATATATGGGGTAATCCGGTATCATCTGAGGGAGGTGTTCTGAAACTAATAGAAAAAACCTTATTGCTGTCATCATTTTGCAAATGAAATAATCTGGCACCACTCTTATTATGATAAAATAACCTTCCCGTAGAATTTATTTCATTGATTTTCTTTTCCTCCAATAATTGAAATCCATTATAGGTATTGTATATTTCAAATTCCACAATATTTTCCTCCTAATTATTCTAAAATTATCGTATATAATATTTCCTTTTCAATGTAATCCGGTATCTTATCTACTGATATATTTTTTGGCCTATCCTCATCCGGTCAGGTTTGTTTTTTGGTTCCATATTATATGTCCTGTACATAAATCCGGGTCGCAAATTTATTGTCTTTTCATTAATTGGTTTTCCAATATTATCTTTCTCCTTCGGTTATACATATATTCTATCTTGCCACAAAAATCCCTTTATTATATATTCAAAAATCAGGGCAGCGCAAACACAGAGCAAACAGGGGAATGGCAGATTGTGTGAAAAAGCACTTTTCTCGCTTATTGTCATCCTGAGACGTGCAGAATAAACCCGCCCGCGAAGGATCCCCAAAGGCGAGATTCCTCGTAAGTACCGTTAATACTGCCAGTCTCAGAATGACATAAAGCTGAAATCTAGGATGACATTTTTCACACAGTCTGACGGCAGGCTGTTTGCTAAAATTATACAATTAATATTTATACAAGAAATATAAATCTGCATACCGCACAACGCCCGGTAAATTAGCATTTTTGAAACATAATTATTCGCCAATTATGTAATATTTATACAATATGTAATATTTTAAAACCTAGTAAATTTGTATGCATTGTTATTTTATGTTATAATGTCTGGGCTATAAAACTTATATTTGAACACAAATTATATAACTATATAGAAATGAAATTTTTTTCGAATATCAGGAAGGAGAATCTTATGGATAGAAAAAAAATAGCCTTGAACAGAGCAGACGAACTGAAAAACAGAATCCAAGATTATATAGACATTAAGGATACCATACCTACCGGTATGTCGCCTGAACAACAAAAAAGGCAAAGGGAGATGAAAGAGAAAATACTCTCCATCTTTAATGCTACCGAAGAAGATTGGAACGATTATAAATGGCAATTTGACAACAGAATTTCAGACCTGGAAACTCTACTTAAGGTGGTTTCGTTGGACGAGGATGATATAAATTCCATAAAAAACGTTGGCCAAAAATATCGTTGGGCCATTTCACCTTATTATTTATCATTGATAAGCGGCAAGAAATTCGGTCCTATAAAACTCCAATCCATACCCATGAATGTTGAATTAATGGATGAAGGAGGAACGGATGACCCTATGGCCGAGGAATTTACCAACCCAGCCGGTTCTATTACCAGGAGGTACCCTGATAGGCTCATTATCAATGTCACCAACGAATGTGCAATGTTTTGCAGACATTGCCAAAGAAGAAGAAACATAGGTTCATGTGATAATCATACATCCAAACAAATGCTTATAGAATCCATTGAATATATTAAATCCAACCCTGAGATAAGGGATGTTCTAATTACAGGCGGAGATGCCTTAGCTCTTCCTGATGAAACCTTGGATTGGCTTTTAAGCGAAATTCATGCCATTCCTTCGGTTGATTTTATTCGATTGGGTACCAGGGTGCTGGTTACTATGCCACAAAGAATTACCGATACCCTCATAGACATTCTTAAAAAGTATCCCCCTATATATATAAATACCCAATTTAATCATCCCATGGAAGTAACTGAAGAAGCTAAGGAGGCTTGTGATAAACTGTCCCTTGCCGGGATACCCTTGGGAAACCAAGCCGTATTATTAAATGGTGTAAATAACAACAAATACGTTATGCGCCTTTTGAATCAGGAACTTCTAAAATGCAGGGTCAGACCTTATTATATTTTCCATGCCAAAAAAGTAACAGGTACCCTCCAT
>JAAZJW010000048.1 GCA_012800145.1 Clostridiales bacterium
AAAAAACTATGTAGTAGAAAAAATAAAATATAAAACAGATTGGAGGCTGGCTATAGGGCTTGGAGAAGCATCGGTATATGAAACTTCAATAAAACTTCATCATATATATGGTCTTCCTTATATTCCTGCTTCTAGTTTTAAGGGTACTATTAGAAATTGGGTAGTAAATAACTATTATGACGGCGAAGAGAACGAAGCCTTAAAAGATTATGTTTTTTCATATGTATTTGGAACCTCAAAAACCGAGAAAACAGATGAACAAAAAGGGAATATTATATTTTTTGATGTTTACCCTATCTGTCCTGTTGATGATCCTGATGATCCTATTCATTTATTTACTATTGAACTTGATATAATAAATACACATTATCTTGATTATTATCAAAAAGGTATGGAGACCCCGCCGGGTGATTACGATAATCCTAATTTAGTAAAGTTTTTAACTATAAAAGATACAATTTTTGAATTTGCATATGGATACAGGAAAGATTTTACTTTAAAAGACAATGCAAATACTAAATTTAATAATAAAATAAATGAAACTATAAACCAGTGGATAAACGAAACTTTAAATTATCAGGGAATAGGTGCAAAAACTTCAGTCGGATATGGATATTTTACTTTTAAATCATAAAAAACTGTTTTTATATTCATAAGGTAGGGCATAGAAAAGATATTTAAGAAAAACCTTAAAATAATGTATACTTGTTCAAGGCATGAGGATGTTCCACATACCATTAATACTGGCTCATTCCCTCGCAATAGGTGGCCCAAAATTACGCAAAGGTGGTCCTATTTTTCCGCAATAATTAACATTGTTATGATCCCGGGGAGCAGGCTAAAATCAGCAGGCCCACCCAGCGGCAAACCGGAATTCAGACTTGTGAAAGGAATTTATGAATTTAAATAAATTAACTTTTTAACGAATACAAAAAGAGGCAGTGTTATGCAATTTTGTAGGAAAGTCAGCTAAAACTGGAAACGGGGGTATAAAATTTGCGAGTTATTAGGAATGAGCTTTAATAAACCGATAGAATGCGAGTTTTCTTTTTGTCATTTACTAAACAAGATGGAAGATATAGACCCAATGTGGAACAATGAAAGTTTTGCTGATTTGGAAATTATAATGAGGGAAATTAATCAATATGGGAATTTTAATTGTCTGTTTACCGATGGGGAATACCTATTCTGTTATCGTGACGGGACCGGCCATAAGGGGTTATGTTATACTAAGCGCAGGCCGCCATATCATAATAGTATAAAATTGGTTGATGATGATATAAAAATCAGTCTTCAGGAGAGTAAAGGACCGGATGAATGCGGAATTATTGTTGCTACAAAACCTTTGACCGATAAATTTTGTTCGGGATAGGGGAAAGAACAGCAGGACTTTTAGAATGACACCTTACCATAAAGCAATGGGTATAACCAGGAAGAAAATGCAGCAAACAGTCAGCGAGGAAGTCCTGGAACAATTTAGGTTGGAGAATTTAGAAATATTACGAAACTGGGCCAAGGATTTGCCGACTAGAGGGGAATAATTTTAATTGGTGTTGAATAGCGTGGGGATTTATAAAATATCTGACTATATATCAATTTATTCTTTGGGGCCCGGAGCAGAGCCCCGGCTTATGCCCGGAAACGATACCCGGCATATCATGGATAAAATCTATCGTCTGATTCTGGACAAAATTTGGTAGCATTAATAGGACTTCCCGTAACTCATAAATATTACGGTCACATAAAACCACATCATGATGTTCCGCACAGGATATAAATTAACAGACGTATTAGAAATATATTACTTAGAGTTGCCGAAATTAAATGATGAAAAATTAAAACATAAGATAGATGAAGATGATCCTATAATTCAATGGATGATGTTTTTAGAAGCAGGGAACAAGGAGGTGTTAGATATATTGGCAAAAAAGAGTTTAGATTTAATAAATATAATATAATCAAGGTGTCAAAGCCATTTTTTAAACAAATCGTATTATAAAGAGAAAAAAATGAGTTTTTCTGGTGTGTAATAATTACCTAATTATAAATGGGGGAATAGATAAATGTTAAAATTTAAAAGTAGAATATTTACGATTATATTAATTTTAACTTTATTATTAATAACAAGCTGTAAAAGGCTTGAAATAAGATTGGTAGATATATCAGAAGATAGTATTACCAGAAAAGAAAAATTAGAATTAAATAAAAACAAACAAATAGGTGAAATAGAATCTAAGAACCCAAAAACCAAAAATGAATATGAAGGAGTATTATTAATGATATATAGCGATGAATGGATTTTTCTTGATGATGAATCTATCATGTGTGGGGAAGATAGAAAAATGGAATGTGATTTAGATGGAGATGGAGTTTTTGAATATTTTTCAATAGGTAGGGAAAGTCCAAATGGTACAAAAATATTAGCGGTTGGGCAAAATGTAGGGTATAATCTTGTGCACGATGTTAGTATAAGCGATGCATTTGAAGAATTTGGGCATCCTATCAATGGTTATGGATTCCAGGTAACATGTTTTGATTTAGATAATGATGGCATAAAAGAAGTGATACTATCCACTGGAAATCAAAGTTATGAGATGGAAAGCATTATTTATAGATATACAAAAAGTATAGATAAACCATTTGAACTTGTGGGGCATATAGAAGGGCAGACAAAAATGTATATAGAAGATGATGGAACTATTACTGCTCCGTTTGGATCCCAAGGTTTATTTACTGATTATAAATATTTAAACAAAAATTTATACAAAGTAGAGGCGGATGGTGGGTTAACTAAATTGGAGGATATATCTAAAAATTATGAATATGGTTCTAACGGGTATGATGACAACGGCAATTATAACGGACAAAAAATTCATATTGGAGACATCGTAAGTGCTCCTGGATATATGACTAAAATGTTGGGTGAAGTGTTAGAAATAACTAATGGGAAATATAAAGTATACTGGTTTAACTGTATAGATTTATCAGGTGCTATGGTCACTGATGATGGCTTGTTGGATATGTCTCAATTTATGTCAGGGGTAACTCTCTATTCCACCAAATGGTGTGAAGGGGAAATGTTAAATTTGGAAAGCTCAGCGTATTGGTAAAAATATGTTACTAGAATTTTAGTTTACTCCTATAAATTAAAAAGTTATGCATATTTCTTAAAATGGGGAGGATAAAAACAAATGAGAAAGAGGATTGTATCAATTTTGTTAATTGTTATGCTGTTTAATTTGGTAATTATGCCCATAAATACAGTATATTCAGAACAATCAGATATCATTTGGCTAGAAGAGGATTATGATTGGGTGAATGCATTCAGTGAGGGATTATCTATAATAAGACTGGATGGCAAATATGGATTTATTGATAAAATGGGTATAGAAGTAGTATCACCGAAATATCATTACCTATCATTCTTTAGTGAAGGATTGGCTATAGCGGAATTAAATGGGAAATGGGGTGTTATCAATAAGATAGAAAAAGAGGTAATTCCATTTAAATATGATTATATTGATTTCGGTTACATGAAAAATCCTTTTGGTGAGGGTTTAATAGCTGTACAATTGGATGGTAGGTGGGGTTATTTAGATAATACAAATACAGAA
>JAAZJW010000049.1 GCA_012800145.1 Clostridiales bacterium
CACTTTTATTTCGTAACTCGCTAAATCTTTTACCTACCAATTCAAAATTTAACATAGCCACACCTCCCTTTAGTTATATTATATTCTAGTGTTGTCATATTTGCAACCTGATATTCCTTCATAAATATGACAAACAGAAATTTTATTTGCATAAGTGTTTTTTTGTTTTTGGGGTATGAAAAAAGCCCCGGAGAGTTTTAAATCCCCAAAGGCTTATTAAGAACACTACGTTTCCCGGGAGTCGAAACGATCTATCCCTGAGGCATATCCAGACAGTATATAGTGTTCTCAAATTTTTTCATACCAATTCATTATACATTATGTCCTAAATCCTACTGACATATGCTGACATTCACTGACACTTTTTAATTTTTTCTATTTCTTTTAATGCTTTTCCATGAATTCTGAATACATTCCTCACATCACACCCTATCGTATCTGCCACACTGTCCCAACTTTCACCGTTTACGTACCGCATTTCAAGCAGCAGCCGATAATTTATATTTTCCACCTGTTCTATGGTTTCTAATATTTCTCGTTTAGTATCTACAAGTTTGTCTATGCAGTCATCCAGCTCAGCACTCAGTTCCATGAGTTTCGCGGCTGCATTTTCCATATGGCAGACAATGATATCCCCTCCGGATATTTTTTCTTTAGAGATATCCACTGTTACCTTTTCAGCTAATGCCCTAGCTACCTCTAGCTGTTTTAGTTTGGCGCTTACTATTTTATCAAGCCATAGGGCTTGGACAAACAGGGGGACGGTTCTTTAAGGGAACAATCGGAAGTTTTGCCCAATTTAAAACACCCGAACATCAATTAATATCAAAAGTTTGGGTGTTTTATTTGTTTTGAAATTGGCACGCAAAATTTTTGATTGTCCCAGAAGAAGGAAATCGCATTACTGGCAATCTATGGGGATTCAATCAATCCGGACCAATTCATCTTTGGCATTTGATGAAAAAACTATCCATTTTTAGATATTACCAGGCAGAAAAACTAATAGCAAGGCCTTTTTAAACATATAACCCCCTCCCCAATTAAGAGGCAATTTTAAAAGATTATGAAATTTTATCATATCATGGAGCTACTCCGGCATGAAAGCTAATACTTGTTTTAAGTTTACCTACCATGCAAGCGGGACAGATGGTTATATCTTTACCAACCAGAATACAGATAATTTCAAGCTTAGTTAATTCTTTGAACCTTGATTTATATAAAAAACTATTAATTAGTTTCCTGCATATTTCAAGGCTGGTCTTTTTGTTGCGGTTGGCCAACAGACCATAATATCTGATTTTAACAAAACCCTTAGGAAGAACATGAAATAAAAAACGCCGGACAAATTCAATCCCTGATAAAATTAAAGTTTTATCCCTTTCCTGCTCTTGATAGTCTTTAACTGCAATAGTTACGAAATTATCATCAACATCTAAAATTCTGGAGTTAGAGATAGCTATCCTATGGGTATATCTACCCAAATATTTTAAAACTGCTAAAGGGCCGCTAAAGGTTTCTTTGGCATAGGTATACCAATTTTTATCGTAACACTTATTAATTAGCCTCCAAAAGAAAGATGTTGACTGTGGATGAAGAAGCAGTCTACCAGGCAAATATTGAGACAGGGGTATAAAGCCAAATAAAACAGTTTCTTGCCTATTTGGAGGATAGGGCTCTGCAGGGATGCAACCTGAGCGCCAAATAGGATTCTATAAAAACATAAGAAACA